>JALZKA010000034.1:942-17398 GCA_030859475.1 Actinomycetota bacterium | reverse complement strand
ATCTCCATCTTCGTAGCCCGCGGCGCCGTTGCGAGCACCGCCGACCAGGTGCTCGCCACGACCATGGCCCTGGGTGGTCAGCGGGTCGCCGCGAGCACCGCTCGCCGTCTGGCCCCCGACAGGCTGGCATTGAGTGTGCCCGCCGATCGCGTCGACGACGTGTTGCGCGAAATCCGCGAGCTTGGCGAGGTGGGAAGGCTTGCCTACCCACGCGAGCGTGACGGTCGCGACCCGTCATTCGTGCGCGTTTCCGTCCGAATCCTCGCCGAATAGCCGGGGTCGGCGTTATGAAAGGCCCCACGGGGCCGTAGTCAGGTCATGGAGAGCGCGATGATTGCCTCTGTCGACCCGGCCCGCAAGGCCACCGACGCTCCCTTCGAGGAGCTCTACCGAACGTCGCGCCAGGACGTGTTCGTCTACGTGGCAAGCCTCCTCCGCGACCGCTCGCTGGCCGAGGACGTCACCGCGACCGCGTTCGAGCGCGCCTATCGCCGCGCGTCGTCGTTCGACGCCCGGCGGGGCAGTAGGCGGGCATGGCTCTTCGGGATCGCCCGGAACGCGGCGCTGGACGAGCTGCGGCGGCGCAAGCGCATCACTGCCCTGGAGGATGAGCCGGTGGCCGACGCCGTCCCAGCCGTCGAGAGCGCAGAGGCTTCAATCCGCCGCACCGCGTTGCAGGAAGCGATGCGCGGGCTAAGCGCGCGTGAGCGCGAGCTTGTCGGGCTGAAGTTCTTCGCCGGCCTGAAGACGGCAGAGATCGCGAGCGTGATCTCTGCGTCTGAGGCCGCGACGGCAATGCGGATCCACCGAACCATCGAGAAGCTGAGGAGGGCCTGCAATGAGGCTCAGTGACCAGAGCAAGACCCGCGTGCCGGAAGCCGTCCGCGCCGAGCTGGACGCGGTCGACCGAGCCATCGCGGGTGGCCAGGCAACGCCGGGCATGGAGGAGTTGGAGCTCCTCACGCACGAGTTGCGTGCCATGCGCCCCGACGAGGACGCAGACTTCGCCGCAGCCCTCGATGCCTGGGCGGCGGCCGGCTTTCCACGCGACGCGCGCCCCGGTCTCGCCTCCCCAGACCCGGGGGGATCGAGGCTCGGGGCGCGCCTGGCCTCGCTGCGCCCGCGGCGCCTGGCGCCGATCGCCGCCGTCATGGCCGGAGCGGTGATCGCGGCAGTGGCAGTCACGCAGGTGCGGGAGGTCGGTGGGGGGCCGGGCGGAGGTCCTGTAGCTGAGGTAGCGACCGAAGGCGCCGATCAGGCCACCGCGCCCGCTGCGGGAGAAAAAGCTGCCACGGAGCTACGACGTGAGAGCGCAGAGCTTGACCCGGTCGCGGGCCGCCAATATGACGCGGTCACGGGTCGCCTCGGTCTCCTCAACGACGGCGGCAAAGGCCCCCTGCGTGGCGTCGATGCCCGCAAGGTCGAGCGCGATGCGTCGCTGACCCTCACCGCCCCCGGCGACGAGGTGCAGGACGTGACCAACGAGGCGATCGCGACCGTTCGCGGCCACGGCGGCGTGGTTCTCTCATCGAACTCGACCTCCAGCGGCGATTCCGCCCAGGCGACCCTTCAGCTTGTGGTGCCGAGCGCAAAGCTCGACGCCGCGATCTCAGACCTCAGCGGGCTCGCCGATGTGAAGGCGTTGAGCGAGGCGTCCGAGGACATCACGAGGCCGTTCGTCAAGACCAAGGACGTCGTCGCCGACCTGCGGGCCGAGCGCCGCGGCGTGCGCAGCGCGCTGGAGGCCGCTACCACGCAGGACGAGATCGACCAGCTAAAAGCTCGCCTGGAGGGCCTCCAGGGTGCGATTGCCCGGGCCGAGTCCGAGTTCGAGCAGGTGCAAAAGCGCGCCAGGCTTTCGGACCTGACACTCCAGATCACATCCGAAGGCGCCTCCGAGGGGGACTGGTCCTTCTCCGACGCCCTCGACGACGCCGGGAAGGTGCTGACCGTCGCGGCCGGCGTCGCTTTGATCAGCGCCGCGGTGCTGGTCCCGCTGGCACTGATCGCGGCGATCGCGTTCATGCTGGTGAGCTGGGCGAACCGGCGCTCACGCGAGCGGGCCCTCGACGCGGATTAGTTCGGGACGGGGCTACTCGTCGTAGGGCTCGAAGTCGCTCTTGCGGGCCCCGCACACGGGGCAGAACCAGTCGTCGGGCACGTCATCGAAGCGGGTTCCCGGCGGGATGCCGCCGTCAGGATCTCCCTCGTCGGGGTCGTAGACGAACCCGCACGACGTGCAGATCCAGAGCTGCTTCGTCTCGGTGTCGGCGCTCACTGGCCGCAGAGTATTTGAATGAGCGGCGCAAGCCGCGAAACAAGCGTGTCCCGGCCGGAGGCCAGTTTGTCTGATGAGCGGCGCAAGCCGCGAAAGTAGCGTGTCCCGCCCGGAGGCCAGTTTGTCTGATGAGCGGCGCGAGCCGCGAAACAAGCGTGTCCCGGCTTGAGGCTTTATCCGAGCGATGCGCCAGGATGGTCGAGCATGGTGGAACCCAAGCTCCCTCCCGACGCCGCCGGTGCGCGCAACCCCTTCGATCCCGACTTCGCTCCCGCCCCGCCCCGGGCCGCCGCGACGGTCATCCTGCTGCGGCGCGGAGGGAAGCACGCGGACAGGGAGCTCGAGGTCCTGCTTGTGCAACGCAATCCGAATGCCCGTTTCATGCCCGGTGTCTGGGTCTTCCCGGGCGGGGCGGTCGAGGCGGATGAGTTGATCGCCGGCGTCAGCGGCGCGGACACCGATGTCGACGCCGACGAGCTTGCCCATCGCGCCGCCGCGATCCGCGAGCTGAAGGAGGAGGCGGGGATAACGTTGCCCGACGACGCCGAGCTGTGGCTGTGGTCACGCTGGATCACTCCCGAGCCTGTCCCGATCCGCTTCGACACCCGCTTCTACCTCGCCCTCGCCCCGGCCCACTCGCCACCCGAGCCTGATGGCTCCGAGATCGTGGACGCGGCATGGGTGAATCCGGCGAAGGCGCTCAGTCAGAGCGACGGCGGCGAACGGGATCGCGAGCTGGTCTTCCCCACGATCAAGCAGCTCGAGGCCTTGGCGCCCTTCGCCACGGCCGATGAGGCCATCGCCGCCGCCGCGCAGGCGACGGTGGAGCCGGTCATGCCCCGGATCGTCGCCGACGAGCACTCGGAGCAGGGCTGGCGCATGCTGCTGCCGGGCGACGAGGGCTACACCCCACCGGTCATCTGACCCGGGCCGCCCGTCTACGCCGGGAACGGCGCGAGGCCCGCGTGCCAGGGGCCGGCCTCGTAGGTGTGGATCCCGTGCTCTTCCATCTCTGAGCGGATCCGGCGAAAGAGCTGAGCCGCGTTGGTGAGCGCCCCCTCGTACTCCGCCTCGCTCAGTTCACGCAGCGCCCAGTGAAAATACAGTTGGCGCTCACCGACTCCGAAGTCCACCTGCGCCGGGATCCCGGCGACCCAGTCGAGGAAGCCGGGGCTGAAGGTCTCACGCAGGGCAACCGGGTCGTGCTCGTCCGGCACCGTGGCGATGAAGCGCCGGTTGAAGTCGATCGACTCGAACTGCACCCGCTTGCGATTGACGCGGCGTTCGATCGCCTCCCCCACCCCCTCGATCGAGTCGACGTTGAAGGGGGGCATCACCGCAGCCAGATCCGGCATGTGCGCCTTGATCAGTAGCCCGCCCGGCAGGATCGTGCGGCGGAACAGCCCGCCCTGGGGGCGCTCATCCGCATCGCATGAGGCGCCCCAGAACCCGGCCTCGAACTCCCCCGTGAGCCGGTTGGTGCCCCCGGGGCAGAGCGCGGCCGGGCCTCCCGCGGGGTTGAGGCCACCGACCGCGTCATAAGTGAGCCCACGCCGCGTCGCCAGCCCCCGCACGACCTCTGCCCACGCGGATTGGTCGGCGGCGGCCACCTCTGCATCGTAGTCACGACGGCTAGCCGAGTTGCACGAAGCGCCGAGTGTCGAGCGACGACCCATATTGGGGCGTTTCTCGACACTCGGCGTAATCGCCAGCGTGTGGCCCGGGCCTACGGGTCGGCGCGGAGCTGGGGCGCCCGGCCGTTGCCGGCAATGCCGACGGGGCCCTGGATGAAGCACGGCGCGAATGTGTTGCTCTGCGGCTGATTGACGCCGTCAGCGGGCCGTGCCGGTCCGTCGAGCGCCAGCTCGTCCTCGTCAGGATCGCCACCGCCGCCCGGCACGTAGTCGAGGTTCTTGCAGTCGAAGTTCGGGAAGATCCCGCCCAGTGTGGTTCGGCGGTTCGCCAGGTAGTCGGGCGCCGGATAGGCGTTGCCGCGGTTGGTCGCCAGACGGGTGGGGTGAATCGAAAGCGTCTCCGCCGAGCTGTAGGCGAGCTGCTTCAGGTAGGTCTTCGGGGTCGGGTCTTGGGTCGGGTCGAAGCGCAGCGTGTTGGAAAGCCCGTAGCCGGGTACCGCGAGGAAGTCGGTGACCACGTTCTTGTAGGCCTCCAGGTAGTCGAGCGCCGGATTCAGGTTGGCGAGGAACGGCTCCAGCGCATCGAGGAACGGCCGCAGCCCTTCGCCGCCAAGCACGCGAGCCAGCGCGGGGAGACCCTTCCGGCTCGCGGTGATCAACGGGTCGAGCTTCCGGAAGAGCCGCTCGAGGTGCGGCGACAGCTCGCGGAGGCTCACAAGCGTCGGGGAGATGTCGTTCGCGACCGGCAGGAGCTTCTGGACGACCGGCCGCGCGACGTCCTGGAACTGGTCGAGGCGATCGAGCGTGGCGCGGGTCTCACGCTGGAAGGTGGGCAGGATCTGGAAGGACTCGATCAGCGCCTGGTCGGCATCAGCCAGCGCTCCGAACGTGCCCTCGCCGCCGGTGATCGCACCGGCCAGCTCCTGGTCGCGCTCGGACGCCGCCGCGAAGACCGTTCCGGTGTCGCGAACCAGGCCCTTGAGCGCCGCCTTCTGCCCGCGCAGGACCGCCAGGATCTCCGAGGCGTCGGTGATGAACGGGCCAAGGTTGCCGAAGGCATCGCTCAGCTCAAGGCCGCGGCCGGCCGACGCGACCGACGCGCTCGCCTGCCAGCGCTGGAACGCATCCCGGGTCTCGTCATCGAGAGCGTTGAAGATCTCGTCGATCTGGACAGCGTTCTGCGTCTGGGCGACGTCCAAGCTGCCGCCTTCCTCCAAGGGCTCCGCCGCCTCGACCTCCGCATCGGTCAGGGTGGTGGCGGCGCCCAGGGAAACCGGCGCCTCCTCGCCGTCGTCAAGGGTCTCCGAACCCGGCGTCAGCTCGACGTAGGTTTCGCCGAGGAGGGTCTTCTGGCGCAGGATCGCGCGGGCATCGGTGGAGATCGGCGCATACTCGGGCTTGATCTCGATGATGGCCTCGGCGGTGTCGTAGCCGCCCACGCGCTCCTCACGCGGAGCGACTTCAACGCCCTTCACCTTGCCGACCGAGACGCCACCGATCCGCACGTCCGACTCGGCGGTGAGCGTGATCGCCTCCGGGAAGAAGGCGCTGAAGCGGTAGCTCTTGGCCTTCAGCGGCGTCGGCCCGCCGAACGCCACCCAGAGGAACAGGATCAGGCCGAAGCAGCTGAGCGAGAAGCCGATCGCGACCAGGATCCGCCCGATTGAGGGAGCGTGCTTCTGCATCAGCAAACCCCTCCGAGCCCGGTCAGGTTGCCAAGGATGAGCTCTCTCGTCGCGTCGTCCGGGATCTGCGAGGCGAACGGCTCCGTGATCAGGTTCTTGATGTTGTCACAGCTCGCCGAGAAGTAAATCCGGCGATACAGGCCATGAGCGTCCTGACTGCCGAACACGCTGACCGAGTTGTGGGTGAGCCAAGCGCCCCAGTAGAGGTAGCCCTCGTCGCGGCCCGGCGTTCCCGGTGCTTCGGCCCCGTTCGGGTTGAAGGCGGCCATGTTGACGAGCTCGTTCAGCTTGCCGGTGACCTTGGTCAGCTTCGGCGCTGCCCTCGTGAGCCTCCGTCCAGCCTCCGCCAGGTCGGGAACCACCGGCCTGGCCTTGCGCACAAACGGCCGGATCTGATCGCGAAGGGCTGGGGTGGTGTTATTGGCGAGCCGGATGAGGGCGGCGTTGACCTCAGGGAGCCGGCGCGCGAACGGGCGCAGATCGGTGAGCGCCGGACCAAGCTCGTCGCCGAGGTTCCCAGCGGCTGCCAGCGCCAGGCGGGTCTGGCGCAGCGTGCCCGGGAGCAGCGCCGTCGCCTCTTGGACATCCGGGTCCTGGACCCCGATCGCCTCGAGCGTCGCGTTCGACGCGGAGACGAATCGCGCGATGTCACCGTCCTGCTGACCGATCGCCTTGGTCAGGGTGCTGAGATTGTGGATCAGGCTCTTCAGGTTGTCGTCGCGCTTTGCGACCTCCGTCGACAGCCGGTCGAGGTCGTTGTTGATCGGTCCGAGGGCGGCCAGCAGCTTGCCGAGGTCCTTGCCACGGCCCGCGAGGCCCTGCCCCGCGCCGACGATCAGCGCTCGCAGATAGGCCTGGCTGTCGCCGTCGAGGCCCGCGAGGATCTCGTCCAGGTTCACGTCGGGCGCCGTGTTGGCCACCGGGATCATGTCGCCCTCCTGGTACGGCTCCCCGAGCGCCCTGTCGCTCGTGCCGGGGTCGAGTGCGAAGAACATGTCCTTCAGGCCGGTACGCGGTCGCATCAGCATCGTCGCGTCCTTGTAAATCGGCAAGAAGTCACGCTCGATGTCGAAGGTGACGATCGCGCGGCCGTCGACGAGCTCCACCTCGGAGACGTCGCCGATTCGCACTCCCGCCACGCGCACCGTCTGACCCTGGCCGGGTACCACGGCCTGGGCAGTCTCGAACTCGGCCTTCAGCTCGAACGGCTTCTCCTCCAGAATCGGGATCCGCAGCCGCTGTTCCTGGAAGATGATGTAGCTGGTCACCGAAGCGAGGGCGATCAGCGCGACGACGGCGATGAAGTTGCGGAGATTCTTGCGGATCGCGGTCATCGCTCACCAGCCCCGACGATCGTGCCGAGCTGCGCCATCAGGTCGCCGAGCTCGTCGTAGCCACGGCGAGCCTGCTTCGGATTGCCGTCCAGCATCTCCGAGACCTCGGCGAGGGGCTCCCCCAGGGACGTGACCTGATCCTGCTGTTCAGCCGACAACCCGGTTTCGGTCGCTCCCGCTGATTCGGCCGACGGCGGCGGCGGGCCGATCTCCGATGCCAGTGAAGGAGGATCCTGTCTCTCGCAGGGAACGCCGGGGCGGAACGGCGTCTTCGCCGAGGACTCCACGGACGGCAGCACCCCTTCGATCGGGGCCGGTGTGACCCCGTAGAAGGGCCCCTCGTTCCCCGGCTCGGGGCTCGGGTCCGGGTTCGGGAGGACGACCGTGTTGGTGCCGCCGCCGGCCAGCACCCGGATGTACGGGCCGTTGGCGTCGCCCGAGCGGCTCTCGCCCGCGATCCCCGTCAGGCCGTAGCCGAGCTCCTCGAAGACCCTGCCGGTCGAGGGCGTGGCGGGATCGGGGACGGTGTCGTTGGACCAGGGCACGATCACCTCGTTCGTACAGCTCGACAGGAGGCGGGCCTCGCGCAGCAGCGGGATCGTGGCCTTCGAGAGCCGGGCAAGATCCGGGATTGCCGGGCGCAGGTCAGAGACCAGGCCGCGGAGCTCGTTCTCGGAGACAAGGCCACGGAGCTGCTCGAGGAACGGGATCGCGGCATCCAGGGCGGCCGGCGTGGACCTGACGCCCGGCAGCGCCTCGCGGGCGAACGCGCGGACAGCCGGGAACGACGCGTTGAGGCTGGCCAGGGCGGGCCTGCCCACCGCCAGGACGCGGGGAAGCTCGGCGATGCCGCGCTCGAGCGCGTCCGATTCGGCCGCGAACGAGCCCAGGACGATCCGCAGGTTGGTGACGAGGTCCTGGAGCTCGCCCTCGTTTCGCCCGAGCGCCTCGACCGTTGAATCGAGGTTGACGATCAGGTCGGAGAGGTCGCGCGGCTCCTGGCCCAGGAACGCTTCGTTGACCTGAGAGGTGTAGCGGAACGCGCCCGGCGAAGATCGGTAGAGCTCCCGGAAGCCCTCGGCTCCGCCGTGATCGGCAAACGCCTTGCCGAGCTGGTCGAGCAGGATACGCAGGTTGGCTCGCACATCGGATTGAAGCGTGGTGAGCACCTCGTCGAGGCTGACGGCCAGCGCCGTCTGCCCGGCCGGGAACACGTAGCCGTCCTCGGCGACGGGCGCGTTCGGGCTGCCGGGCTTCAGGTCGACGAACAGGTTGCCCTCCAAGAACAGCCGGGGCCGCAGCTTCATGGTCGCGTCCGTGTGCAGGGGCAGCGCCGACTCCTCGAGCTCCATGGTGACCACCGCGGCGGTCGAGGGCGCGGCTTCACCGGTCTCCGGCTCGTCCGGCGCCACCGCCTCCCGGATCCGCTCATCGCCGGCCGCCAGGTTCTCGATCGTGGTGACCTTGCCGACGTTGACGCCTGCGATTCGCACCTGCGAGTTGGGCCGGACGTTGCCCGCCGAGGTGAAGACCGCCTGTACCTCGTACTTCGAGGTCCACGGAAGCTGCTTCGTGTACGACAGAACGGAGGCGATCGCGATGATCACGACCAGGATCAACCCCATGAGCCAGTTCGGCAAGCGCCTGCCATGTGAGCCGGTCCTCATGGCTGTCGGGCCTCCACTCGAGTGTCCCTGAAGACCCGCCGGCCGTCATCCGTATAGAAGAGGGTGGTCGGGCCCCGCGATCCCGGCAGGTCGCTGATGAACACCGCAGGATTGTCGTTGGGCTGGCCGGGCGCGTTCACGCTCGCGCCGTCGCCCAACAGGTAGCCGATCTGCCCCTGCTCGCAGTCGGCGTCGCCTTTCTGCCCCGCCGGCGTATTGATCGGAGCGTGGAGGATGGGGAAGGTGTTGGGCCGGAACTCGCCGGGCACGAACGGATGCGGCGGGAACTCCGGGGCCGGGAGCCCGCCCGCCTTGCCGTTCGCCGGGTTGCCGGAGTAGCCGGCGATCGGCGTCTGGACCTCGCCCGGGACGACGATCGGATTGGCGGGATCGAGAGGATTGGCGAGGCCGATCGGGCCGGGGGGCGCCGACGTGAGCGCCTGGCGGAAGCTGTAGCCGACCTGGGTCCGGTCGAACCCGGACGGCAGGAAGGTGAACCAGTAGTTGAAGTAGTTGCAGACCGTCTGGGAGGGAGTGACGAACTCCAGCAGCGGGCGCGCCTCGGCGAACGTCGTCCGCAGGCGTTGCAGGGCCAGCTTGGAGCTGGGCTGATTGACCAGGTGCCGCAGCTCGACCAGGACCAGGCGCAGATCCCTGTTCATTGCCGGGAGGCGGTTCAGCACCGGGGTCCCGACCCGGATCGCGCTGTTGAGCGACGGCAGGGCGAGCTGAAGGGCATTGACACCGGGACGTAGGCGCCGCGACAACTCGGCGAACTCCGCCAGGAACGGGCGCTGGCGGGGCAGCGTGTCGATCACGGTGCGCAGGGTCTCCGGGCCCTCGGAGATCGTCTCCTGGAGGGCTTCGGTGTCCGCGGTAAAGGCGGCAAAGGCGATCGCACCGTTGGCGAAGAGCTGCGCTTGCTGCTCGGAGACGGGGGCCACGATGCGCGCCGTGTCGGCAAGCTCCGCGAAGAGGCGGCGCACCCCGGTTTCCGGGTCGGCCAAGACGCGGGCAACCGGGCCGAGGTTCCGCATCAGCGGGGCGAGACGCTCGATCGCGTCGTTGAGCGACGCTCCGCGTCCGGCGAAGGCATTGCCGAACTCGATCAGGTTCCTCCGGGCGACGGCGCGGGTCTTGGTGTCGAATGTGTTGGCGATCGCGTCGAACTCCGTCTGCGGCTGGAAGCAACCGTCCTTCGCCTGCTCCGGAATCGTGTCCGAGAACGTTTCGGGGTCAGTCGGAATGTCGCAGCCGACGAAGTTGGGGTCCGCTTCGGCGTCGTTCAGGCCGTTGAAGACGAAGCCCTCGGGAGCGTCGGGACCGGTTCCGCGGATGATCTCGAGGTACTTCAGGCCGAAGCTCGAGCGGTAGCGGACGCGGAAGACCGAATCCTTGGGAAGCGGCTGGACGGTCTTGTCGAGCTTCATGTTCAGGCGGGCGCCGACTGTGGACTGCTCCGGCGTCAGCCCTGCCTGCGCGGTTTGCGCGTTGAGCTCGATCGGCTCAATCGACTCGACGACCCCGACCCTGGTGCCGCCGATCCGGACCTCGTTGTTGGTTCCGAGGCGCGCCGCGTTGGGGATGTCGACGGACGTCTTGTAGACCGGCACGAACGGCAGGCTGTTGTTCGCGTTGTAGGCCATGAACACGGTCACGATCGAGATCAGCACCGTGACCGCCCCGACCATCGTCGGCGAGGCTGCGAGCGTGGCTAGGGGGTTGCGGGGTCTCATGGTGTGAAGAGAAAGTCGAGGAGGTCCTGCGCGGCCTGGTCCGCGCCGGTGCCGATGCCGTCCAGCTGCTTTGAGCGCTTGCCGCCCACGCCCACGCTGTCGAGCGCGTCGTTCGGCAGATCCAGAAGGTCCTCGAGCTGGTCGCGGATCTCCCCCGGAGCGTCGGGGATATCCGGAGCCCGCGAATCGGCGTCCGAGGACTCGCCGTCGCCGCCGGGTGCGTTGCGGTTCGTCGTGCGGGCCATGCCCGCCGGGTTGCAAAGCTCGGGGGTGTCGGAGCCCTCCGGGCAAACGGAGGGGTGGTAGGGCCCGACGCCGAAGTCGGAATCCGGCTGGGTGATCCCCGGCTGGTTCGGCCCCAGCATGCTCACGCAGGGATGCGCCCGGAGGGGATCCCGCGTCCGCCCCTCAGGAAGACCCGCGTCGGTGGCCGGATTTTGTGTCTTGAGCTGATCCAGCGGCCAGTGCTGCTCGGCGTTCCAGGAACCGCAGGGGCCCTGGAAGACGTCATAGAGATTGAAGTGCAGGAAGTGGCCGGCCCGGTCGTACTGGTTCAGGGCGAGTGAGAAGTAATAGAAGTAGTTGAGGAGCCCCTCCATACCCGTATAGCCGCGGGTATCGCGCTTTCCGGGCCGGGGGTTGTCACGCCCGGTCTCTTCATCCACCCGGTCGTCGATCGCGACCGCGCGGCGCGGGTCGGAGATGTCGTTGAGGAGCAGTCGTGCCTGCTCAGCCGTCTGCGGCGCGTTGCGCGAAGCGTCAGCCAGCGCCTTGATCGTCGCCCGCCCGGTCGGGCTCAGCGCCCGGCTGCCGACATCCGCGGCGCGCCCGAGGCTCAACAGCGATCGCTCGGTCGCGCGCGAGAACGCGGGCAGATTCGAGGCAAGGATGTTGAGCCCCGGAGCTGCCGTCCGGAGGTCGGCGAACAGCGGGGCGGCTTGGCGACCCGCGTTTTTCAGCTCAGCCATCGTCGGCCCAAGCTCGCGCAGCGCGTCGTCAAGAAGGTCGAAGTCCGTGGAGAGGTCGTCGCGGCGCGCCGCCGACGCCTCGGCCGCCGCGCCGGCTTCCCGGATGAAGGCGACGACGTCGTCCGAGCGCCCGGCCAGATCGCCGATGATCCGGTCTGAGTCGACGTTCAGCTGGGCGATGACCTTCGATTGGTCGGCGAGCAGCTTCAGCGCCTTGTGCAGATCCCGCAGCGCGGGCGCGCCGAGCCGGATCGCCTCGTTCAGCCGCTCCGGATTGCCGGCCAGGGCCGTTCCGAACTCGTTGATCAGAAGCGTCAGTCGCTGCCTGTAGGGCAGTCGCAGGGTGCTGGCGACGAGGTCCGCCTGGACCGACTGGATCACCAGCTTCGGCAAGGTGGCGCCGTCGGGCACCGGGTCGCCTGCGGGCTGGCAGTCGATGAAGTACTCCGCGATCAGCGACTGAGGCTCCGTCGAGCACTGCGTCTTGTCGCCGAGCACCGCCAGCGGCCCGGTCAGCTCGACCTCGACGAGGGCGCGCTTCTGATCGTTGATCTCGAAGCCGTTGATCGACCCGGCGGCGACCCCCGCGACCTTGACTTCCGCATCCTCGACCAACCCGAACGCGTCGTACATCTCGAGCTTGTAAGTGTGCGTCTCGTCCTCGGCGCCCGCTGCGGCGACGAGCGCAGCCGCCGCGATGAGCGTCGTGAACATGAAGGCAAGGCGCCTCATGGCCCCGTCGGCACCTGTGCCGGATCGCAGTTCAGGGTGCCGCCATCCGTGAACGGCGTCGAACCGTCGCCGGGGTCGCGCTCGTTCGAGCCCGGGCAGCGGGCGTGGTTTCCGGTTTCGAAACCGGCGATATCCGTGATTCCCAGGAGGGCGCCGCCGAGGTCGAGGCTGTTGCCGGTGAGCAGGTCGAGGAGGCTGACCAGGCCGCTTTCGGAGAACGTGAACACGTTGAACGTGCCCGCGATCCGGCCCAGGCCGCCGCTGGCGTCGACTGCGCCGGAAGTCGAGAAGTCGTCGAACCAGCCGACCAGCTCGGGCGTGTAGGCGCGCAGGTGCACGAGGGAAGGCAGGGAGTTCCGCAGGGCGCAGGTCCCCTCACCGAGGGCCCCCTGCTTGAACTTCCCATCCGCGGCGGCGTCGAAGTCGGACGTCGGGTCGGCACCGCAGTCCGGCGCCCCGGTGCCGACTGCGATCCGTGCGAGCGGCACCTGCAGGCGGGTGAGCTCGGTCAGGTCGTTCGCCTTCCCGGGCCGGCGGACGATGCTGGAAAGGTCGCGGATCGTGGGAACGGAATCCGCCGCCACCTGGCGGAAGAGGGCGAAGAAGGGACCGAGCCGATCGGCGACCGGTCCGGTTGCTGCCACCAGCGGCTCGAGATCGTCCAGGGTTGCGCGGAGGTTGACGAAAGTCGTGTTCGCCTGACGCATGAAGTCGGGCAGCTGGTTGATCGCGGATGCGAGGGCGGAGCGCTGGCGGGCGATCGCGCCGAGGGCGCCGCTGGCGTTGCTGACGAGAGCCGAGATATCGGAGCGCCGTTCGGCCAGCGCTCCGGACAGCCTCGCGGTGTCCACGATCAGCGACTCGAAGGCACGGGTGTCGCGGGTCAGCTCGCCGAACACCCGCCGCCCGGTCGAGAGGAAGGGATTCGCGTACTTGAATCCCTTGTTGGCCTGCTTCGTCACGCCTTCGTAGGAATCCCGGAAACCGGTGATGACCCGCTTGAAGTCCTCGACCGTCTCGGTGTCCAGGGTGTTGAAGATCTGATCCAGGTCGACGGCGGACACCGTCTCCGAAGTGCCCATCGTGCCGCCGCTCTCGATCTCCTCCTGGGAATCGGAGGGAGGCGGGAGCGTCAGCTCGATGTTGCGGCCCGCGACGGCGGAGAGCGATCCCATGCGGATCGTGGCCGTCGTGCCGCGTGGCAGGGGCGCGAACTCCTCGTCGACGGTCATCGTGACCAGCGCGTGGCCGTCGTCACCCAGCTTGATCTCGTCGACCGATCCGGAGGGCACGCCGCCGACCATCACCTGGTTGCCTTTCACGAGCTGGCTCGCGTTCTGGAACTCGGCGGTGACCGTGTACTTCTCGCCGGAACCCGTGAACAGCATGAAAAGCGCGACCGCTGCAATGGCGATCGCGATCAGCGCGACGATTCGGCCTAACGCCGTTGAGCCTCTCAATTCGTTCAGTCTCGATCCTGGATGGTGGCTCTGCCGGGAGGCCGGGAGCACCACCGTCGAACTTACCAGTGGCGCTAGACGGCTGTCAAAGCACAACCGGGCGTGAAACCCGCATTGCCATGCGGTTTTTAGCCATCCTTCTTTGAGTTCTCGTTAAGCGTGCCCTGGCCGTTTGGCCGTGGGCCCGGGAACCGGCGCAAAACCCGTGTTCCGGTTGTTAGGGTGGCGTCCCCGCCACGGACCGGCGGCAGTGATTTTCGAGCGTGAAGGAGAGGGCGCGTGCAAGGTCGCGAATCGGTGGCGGGGAGTGGACACGGACGCGGGATCGCCTTGCTGGTCGTCAGCCTGGCGGTGGCCTTCCCCGCGATGGCCGGCGCCCACCTGGAGCGCCCCTCGTACTGGCCCGACCCGGCACCGGACAGGTCCGTCTCGCCCGCTGCAGGCGGCAAGGTGCCCAAAGCCCGGTCGCTTTCCTCGGCCGTGACCGGTAAGGGCCCCGGCGACGTTCGGGTGGTCTGCAAGGGCGCCCGCGGCTCGAAGTCGCTGGCCCTGGCGAGGCGGTCGATCCGCCGCGCGGAGAACGGCGGCTTTCGCCTGCGCCCGAGCCAGCCGAAGCGCAAGCTCAGCGCCGCGAAGGCCGACCACCTGCGCCACCTCAACAGGGCCCTGGCGCGTGGCTGCGACTACCGCGCGGTGCAGCCCGCGATCAACGCCTCCGGCAACAACGACCGCGTCGTGATCATGCCCGGTCGTTACACGGAGCCCAGGTCAAGGAAGGCGCCGGTGAACGACCCGAAGTGTGAGCCGCTGCTCCAAGAGGACCAGAGCGGAGCGCTCACGCCGAGCTACGAATACCAGGCGACATGCCCGAACGACCAGAACCTGATTTTCGTGCAGGGCCGCAAGGTCGTCGGGGACCCGCTCGCCGAACCGGATCCTGACCGCCACGGCATCCCGGAGCAGGAGCTCGGGCGGTGCATCCGCTGCAACCTCCAGGTCGAAGGCTCGGGCGCGATCCCCGAGGACGTGCTGATCGACGCGGGCCGGGGCTACAACAACGCCAAGAGGCCTCAGGCCAGGCCTGGCGGGGAAACGCCGGCCGATGAGTGCCTGTCCGCGCCTGATGGGCCGGAGAACCCGTGCTACGCCAAGCACGTCGTCATCCGGACCGACCGCTCCGACGGCTTCGTCGGGCGCAACTTCCTGCTGCGCGGCGCCAAGGAGCACGGCTTTTACACCGAGGAGACCGATGGCGTGCTGCTCGACAAGGTGAAGTTCTTCTGGAACGCCGACTACGGCCACCTCTCGTTCACGGCCGACCACAACGTCGTCAAGCGCTGCGACGGCTTCGGCTCGGGCGACGCGGTCGTCTACCCCGGCGCGGCGCCCCAGACCGGCCAATTCCGCGACACCTCGTTTTACCCGAGCGCCCGTTACAACACGGTCATCAAGCGCTGCGACCTGCACGGTTCGGCGATGGGCTACTCGGGGTCGATGGGCAACTCGGTCCGAGTGACGAAGAACCGCTTCTACGGGAACGCGAACGGTCTCACCACCGACAGCTTTTCCTCGGCTGGGCACCCGGGCTTCCCCGCGGACGGGATGAAAGTCGACCGCAACTGGTTCTACTCGAACAACCTCGACATCTACCGCGACGATCCGCCGTTCCAGGCGCTGGTTCCGCAGGCGGTCGGCACCGGGATCATGTGGCCCGGGTTGAACGACGGGGTCTTCACCCGAAACCGGGTCTTCGACAACTGGCGCCACGGCACCCTGCTCATCGCGATCCCCGACGTGCTCGCGGGCGAGCCCGAGGGCAATGTCGATGCCCAGATCCACTGCCCCGGCCTGCCGGTGGGCGGGGTCCCGATCGGGGACGGAATCGCCTCGACCTCGTGCGATAACCGGTACTTCGCGAACCGGATGGGACAGGTGCCGGGGGGGTTCCGGCCGCATCGCGGCCTCGCCAAGTTCGGCAACCAGAGCGGCCTGCTCGGTGGCGGCGTCCCGGAGGCCCTCCCGAATGGAGTCGACTTCTGGTGGGACGAGTTCCCGACCAACGACGGGAACTGCTGGTACGACAACACCGGCCCGGACGGGACGCGCGCCAGCCTCACGGCCGATCCGCCGCTGAATCCCCTGCTCCCGGGCAGCTCGCTGGTCGGGTTCCTGCCGGAGAACTGCGCGACCAGCACTGGCAGCCCCGTCTATGGCGCCAAGGGGCTCCTGCTCCTCGAGTGCTTCGCCGAATATGAGACCGGGAACGCCGGAGACGGGCCGTGCTACTGGTACGACATGCCCTCCCAGCCCGGCTCGCCCGCCGCCCGCGCCGATCAGCGCGAGCAGGAGCGGGCGATGCGAAGCCTCGCCGAAACCCCGGAGGCGGAGCGAATCGAGGCGCATTACCGCGGACTCGCCGGTGCGGTCGATCTGGGCCCGACTCCCTAGTCGCGTCGCCACGGTGCTCTGCATCTTGCCTGCGGCGCTCGCCGCAGGCTGCGGCGATGAGCAGACCGGAGGCGAGACCGCGGGGCCGGTCGGGCAGGAGCTGGGCGGCTCCGTCGCCCAGCTCGTTCAGTGCGGCGACTGGGCGCCTGCGACTACGGCCGAAAAGATCGCGACGATCGACGACATCCGCAACCAGGTGAACCGGGAGGACGCGGGTGTCTCCTCGTCGGAGCTGACCGACGAGGAGGCGATGGAAGTCTTCGACCGCGGCTGTCGCGCGCCATACGCGGACGGATTCCGGCTACACGTGATGTACGCCCGCGCGGCGGCCTTCAAACCGCTCCGCGAGATAGCGGAGGGCAACAATTAGCGCTTACGACCTGCCGCCCCGCAACGCGCCCTGACCCGACGGAAGCGGAGCATTCCGGCGGAGTTGTCTTAGCCTGCCGCCCGGCAACGCGCCCTGGCCCGACGAAAACGTAGGCAAAGCCGAGGCTTTCGGCGGAGTGGTGGT
>JALZKA010000034.1:0-932 GCA_030859475.1 Actinomycetota bacterium | reverse complement strand
AGCCACTTCCTTCCAGTTGACGACGTTCCAGAACGCGTCCAGATAGTCCGGGCGCTTGTTCTGGTACTTGAGGTAATAGGCGTGCTCCCAGACGTCGACGCCGAGCAGCGGTGTCTTGCCGTCGGAGATCGGTGAGTCCTGGTTGGCCGTCGAGACGACCGCGAGGCCGGAGCCGTCCTTAACCAGCCACGCCCAGCCGGAGCCGAACTGGCCGATCCCGGCGTTCTTGAATTCTTCCTTGAAGGAGTCGAAAGAGCCAAACGCGTCGTCGATCGCCGCAGCGAGCTCGCCGTCAGGGGCGCCGCCACCCTCGGGCCCCATGATCCGCCAGAAAAAGCTGTGGTTCGAGTGCCCGCCCGCGTTGTTTCGTACCGGGCCCTGCTTGTCGCCGGGAAGATCGGACAGGTGCTGGAGGACCTCGTCGACGTCCTTGCCGGCCCACTCAGTGCCCTCGAGCGCGGCGTTGGCCTTATCGACGTACGCCTGGTGATGCTTGTCGTGATGGATCCGCATCGTCTCCTCGTCGATGTGCGGCTCCAGCGCGTCGTAGGCGTAGGGAAGATCAGGGACTTCGTAGGCCATTCAGGGCTCCTTTGGTTTGTTGGTCCGGCTGGGTCGAGCATATAAAGGTCAGGCGCGGCCGCGGGGATCGACACGCATGGCGAAAAGGGCGAGGTCGTCGCGCGGCCTGCCTTTGACGAAACGCAGGACTTCCTCCTCCAAACGCTCGAGCATCGCGGCGGGAGCGTCCACGGCGAGGGCTGAGAGCAGCGCTTCCAGCCGGTGATCCCCGAACACCTCGCCGTTGCGACGCGCCTCCGGAACGCCGTCCGAGCACATGAAAAGCACTGATCCGTGCTCGATCAGCACCTCCTGGGAGCGAAAGACCGGATTGTCGAGCGCCCCGACCAGAGGGCCGGTCACGTCGAGCC
>JALZKA010000124.1 GCA_030859475.1 Actinomycetota bacterium | reverse complement strand
GGGTCGGGCTGTATGGCGCATCGGCTGAACCGGGCATCGTGTTCGTATGGAAGGCCTGGACGAGCTTCACCCAGCCCCAGTCGAACTCCACGGTGCCGCCCAGATTCGGATCGAACGTTTCCTCCACTCCCTGCTCGTCGAGCCAGTTCGCAACCTCGACGACCGCAACCGCGGGCGCCCCCGTGCGCTGACAGACGGCCACCGCGTCGGCGATGTGATCGGCATGCCCGTGGGTGAGGAGCACATGCGTAGCGTCGACCTCCTCCGCCGTATGGACCGCAGTCGGGTTGTTGGGTTTCAGGAACGGATCGACCAGGAGGGTCGCGTCCCCGTCGGTGATCTCGAAGCACGAGTGTCCGTGGTACTTGATCTGCATCAGCGTTCGCTCTCCTTGTCGCGTTTTCGTCCCAGCTCGTCTGCGAGTGCCCAGCCGACGGCCACCCCAACCAGCATCCCCATCCGCGCCTCCTCGGCCAGGAGCGTCCGGACGGCGACCAGCCGGTCAGGCTCATCGGCGAGCGTTGCGGCCCGGGCCGCGGCGTCGTCGTGTGACTCCGCGAACCAGCCGCCGGCCTCGAGGGCCTGGGCCAGCAACAGACCGAGCTTTGGGGCCGCGGCGGCGACCATCGCCTCCGCCTCGCGGAAGCGGTCCGGGTCCGACAGCGCCTCGATCGCGGCGTCGAGCTCCGCATCGCTATACGAACGGTTGACCACCTCCACAAACCTAACGGCGCCAGGTCATCGCTTTCGGGCGATCGCCAAGCCGTCGGCAATGCCGACCATCGCCAGGTCCACCCGCTCGTCTGCGGCAAGCGCCCGGTTGAACGCCGCGACCGCGGCGGCCGCCTCGTCCTCCGGCCCCGGCTCCAGGACCCGGCCGTCCTGGAGCACGTTGTCCACCATGATCAGGCCGTTCTGCCCCAATCGGCGCAGGGCCTCCTCGTAGTACACCGGGTAGCCGACCTTGTCGGCGTCGATGAACACCAAATCGAAATGCTCGCGATCCGGAAACGTCCGCATGGTGTCGGCCGCCGGGCCGATCAGGATGTCGACCCGGTCGGAGACCCCGGCGGCCTCGAGATTGGCTGCGGCGATCTCCGCGAACTCCTCGCTCAGCTCCAAGCAGGTCAGCCTGCCCCCGGGCGCGAGGCCACGGGCCAGGCAGATCGCGGAGTAGCCGGTGAATGTGCCCACCTCCAGGATCTCCCGCGCGCCGACCGCACGCGCCAGCAGGGTCATGAAAGCTCCCTGGTCGGGAGCGATCTGCATCGCTGAGATGGCGCCCATGGCCGCGGTCTCCCGCTCGACCCGCGCAAGGACCTCGTCCTGGCGGGCTCCGTGATCGACGAGGTAGGCGTGGAGGCGGTCGTCGAGAGCGGTGAACTTGCTCACGCCGCCCGCCGCCGACCGGTTGCAACCATCGCCAGGCCGCATAGCGCTCCAACGGCCCCGCCGGCGACTCCGGCCCAGGGATCAGCCCAGCTTTCGACCAACGGCAAGAGGAGGAGCACCGCAGCGGCGACCGCAGCGGCGATCGGATCGTAGGAATCGCCCGGCTCAGCCCGTCGCTCGGGCTCGCGCATCACGACGTACGCGGCGAGGACGCCAAGCGCAATCCCGTTCGCGCCGGCGGCTACCGGGAAGCCGTCGCCCAGCGCGCGGTCGATGCCGTCGGCCCCCAGCATCCCCAGCGCCCCGCACGCGAGGGCGAGCAGCAATGCGCCAAGCGATGAGATCCGGCGCTCGATCGGGGGCAGGAAGATCACGAGCGCGAGGCCGCAGACGAACAGGTACCCGGCGTCATCGAAAACGAAGGGGGCGGCCAGGTAGCGCCAGAACTCTCCGCCCGGCGTGCCGAGCAGGGCCCCCAGGTCCAGGGCGGACAGGTTGGACGCTCGAAGCACCACGTACGAGACAGCGGGAACCGCGAGCAACGCGATCGTCGCCAGGGGCCGTGTCTCCAGGCGCTCCTCGCGCCGCTCGCGCATGCCCTGCGCTCGGGCGCGGCGCTCGGCATCGCGGCGGATCCGCTTTTCGCGGCGACCCTCCCGGATCTTGATCTGATCGCCCTCGCGCTCGAGCTTGGGTGCCCGCTTGCGCACGCGCGTGCCGCAATACGGGCACTCCGTCACATACGGGCTCACCTCGGAGCCACAGTTGCGACAAACGACGCTCAGCTCAGGCGCGGCCATCGCTTCCGAGCATAGTTCCCCAGAACCCCCGGCTACGCACAGACGACGATCGACTCGAGCGCGGCACCGTGCCCTCCACCGTCGTCGAACGCCGCGAGCTGGCGGCGGGCGCCGGTGCCGTCGCGCAGGATCTGCCAAACCGTCTCCAGTTGCTGGGCGCAGCCGAGCGCCACCGCATCATCGGCAAGCTCCTCGAGGAGCCGTCGGGCGAGCTCGCCGGCCGGCACGTGCCGGCCGGCGCGGAAGTCCACGAGGTCCCCCTCCATCCCGAGCGTGGCGGCTCGCACCTTGTTGTCGTCGATCAGCTCGGACGGATACTCCACCAAAGGCTCGTCCTGCTCGAACAGGATCGAAAGCCGCCGGGCCAGCGACGCGATCAGGGCGGCCAGCGCCATGGTGTGGTCAAGGCTCGTCTGCTGATCGCAGACTCGCGTTTCGACCGTGCCCAAACGTGGGTGCGGCCGCACGTCCCACCACAGGTACGTGTAGTCCTCGATCGCGCCGCTGCGGACCATCGTCGAGACGCGGTGCGAGTAGATCTCCCAGGTGCCGTAGTGGGGCGGGATCCCCTGTCTGGGGAAGGCACGGAAGACCGGAACGCGGGAGGACATCATGCCGGTGGCGTGCCCACGCCAGAAGGGCGAATTCGTCGACAGGGCCAGGAGCAGTGGCAGATACCTGCGGATCCCGTCGGCGACGTAGACCGCGCGATCCGGCCCCTCGATCGCGACGTGCACGTGAGTGCCGAAGATCAGCTCCCGGCGCGCCACGTAGCCGAGGTCCGCGATCAGTTTCCGGTAACGGGGGCGGTCGACGATCGTCTGGTCCTCCCAGCAACCGGTCGGATGCGTCCCCGCCGCCCCGATTCGCAAGCCACGCTCCTCTGCCAGCCCGCAGACCATCGACCGCAGGCGCGCCAGCTCCTCGCCGGCCTCGGTCACTCCGGCGCATGGGGACGTCGCGATCTCAAGCACGGAGCTCAACAGCTCGGGCTTGACCTGTCCTTCGGCTTCCGCGGGGACGGCGGCCAGGATGGGCTCGATCTCCTGCACCAATTCCAGGCTCTTGGCGTCGAGAAGCATCAGCTCCTCCTCGATTCCCACCGTGAAGGGGGGCCCGGTGAACGAGTGCTCGAGGCTCACCGGCCTATTATCCAGCCATGGAAACTTCGACGATCACCGAACAAAAGTCACTGCTTGCCATCCTGCCGCCCGGCAAACGCGCGCGGCTGCGCCGCCTGCTTTACGAGTTCGGCCCGGGCCAGGGCACGCTGATGCTGCTGCCGATCGACCAGGGCATCGAGCACGGCCCCAGAGACTTCTTCCCCAATCCCGCGTCGAAGGATCCCGAGTATCAGTTCAAGCTCGCCGTCGAGGCAGGCTATTCGGCGCTTGCGTGCCAGATCGGAATGGCCGAGAAGTACTACCCGGATTACGCCGGAGAGGTGCCTCTGATCCTGAAGGTCAACGGCAAGACGGACATCCCCTCCTCCGACGAGGCCCTCTCCACCTGCAACGCGACGGTCGAGGACGCCGTCCGGCTGGGCGCCGATGCGGTCGGCTACACGCTCTACGTCGGCTCGCCCCGTCAGGGGGACGACCTCGTGCAGCTGCGCCAGGTTCGCCGGGACTGCGACCGCTACGGGATGCCGCTCGTGGTCTGGTCCTACCCACGCGGGGCGGCGTTGGATGCCAAGGGAGGGCAGACGACCTTCTACGCGATCGACTACGCCGCGCGCATGGCAATGGAGATGGGCGCGGACATCGTCAAGCTCAACATGCCGAAGATCGATCCCGAGAAGGACAAGCTGACCCCCGCGCCGTACAACGAGATGGACGTGAGCCAAGAGGAGGCGATCCGCCAATGCGTGGAGTCCGCGGGCCGCGCGCTGGTCGTCCTCTCGGGTGGGTCCAGGATCGACGACTCGAAGCTCCTCGAGCAGACCCGCTTCATCATGGAGGCCGGGGGCTCCGGGGTGATCTACGGCCGCAACGTATGGCAGCGGGAGTGGTCCGAGGCGCTCGAGATCGTCGCGCAGATCAAGGAGAGCCTGCTCGCGAGCGTCTCGCGCACGCCGTAGCGCCGCGCGGCGAGCGAGACGCCTAAGACATCCGTCCGGGCGGTGAATAGGGGGCGCTTGGACGGGTATCCGATCCTCGCAGGCAAAACCAGCGAGGGAGACCAATGGCGATTCTCGACCGCTTCCGCGGACACACGCACGATGAGGCGCACCACGAAAACGACGATGAGGCGCACCACGAAACGACGCGCAGGAGCGTTGAACCGGGAGCGGCACGTGAGCGCCAGCACGACGAGTACGGCGGCACGAACTGGGGCGCCGCGTTCTTCGGCTGGCTTGTCGCGGTCGGGCTGGGCGCGCTGCTCACCGCGCTGGTCGCGGCCGCGGGGGCCGGGGTCGCGATCTCGGAGTTCGAGGGCGCCGTGGATGCCCGCTCCGACGCGGAGACGATCGGCCTCGCGGGCGGCATCGCTCTGCTCGTGATCGCGCTGATCGCCTACTTCGCGGGCGGATACGTCGCCGGCCGGATGTCCCGGTTCGACGGGGGCCGCCAAGGGCTCGCCGTCTGGATTTGGAGCATCGTCATCGCCATCGTGCTGGCGGTGCTAGCCCTGGTGGCCGGCGAGGAGTACAACGTGTTCGCGGCGCTTGATCTGCCGCGCATCCCGATCGACGAGGGCGACCTGACGACGGGCGGTGTGATCGCCCTGATCGCGATCGTGGTGGGCACCCTGATCGCCGCGATCGCCGGCGGCAAAGCCGGGGAGTCCTACCACCGCCGGGTCGACCGCGCGGGATTCGACACCAGCCGTCGCGAGGTCGTGGAGGACCGCACCGCCTGAATGCGCTTCGCCATTGCCGGGGCGCGCCGATCCTCGGTGGGGTTGGCGGTGGTGGATGCGCCCCCCACACCCAAGGCCTGGACTTGGCGCGCTGGCGCTCACCGCCGCCGGATTGTGGCTCTTGCTCGGCGGCGGCGAGCGCGCCGCGCGGAACGCCGCCGAGCGCCCGTCGTCCGTCAATGCCCGAGTAGTCGAGGTCGTCGATGGGGACACCGCCCGGATGCTCGTCGGCGGCGACGAGGAGAGCGTGCGCTACATCGGCATCGACGCGCCGGAGTCGGCGATTCCGGGCCATGAGCCGGAGTGCTTCGGGAAGGCGGCCACGCGGGTCAACCGGCGCCTTGTGGCAGGCGAGCTGGTTCGCCTGCGCTTCGGCCGGGAGCGCCGTGATGACTACGGGCGCCTGCTGGCCTATGTCCACGCCGGTGCCACGTTCGTCAACGCCGAACTCATCCGCCGGGGCTACGCGCGCACCCTGAAGATCGCCCCCAACGACGATCGCGCGCCGCTCTTCGCCCGGCTCCAGCAGCGGGCGGCGAACGCCGGCCGCGGCCTGTGGGGCGCCTGTTCGTGACCAGCGTGCCGGCCTCGTGGGCGTTTTGTGAACGATTGCTTGCAAAACGCTGGTCGAGTTGCTAGATTGGCCCCCGGCTGAGCGTGGTCCGATCGCTCGCCAAGCGGCCCTTGTCACTTACCGGGCCTACCCGAATCATGAGAATGCGACAGAGCATCAACGACTGGGAACTCGCGCTCGAGCACGAGATGGCCCTTGACCGGCGGCGCCGGGTGCAGCTGCGCGAGCGCGCGGTCGCCCGTTCGCGAGCTCGCCGCATCGAACGGATCGAGAAGAGCGGCAAGGTCCGTTTCAGCGTCCTCTTCGCAGCGCTTTCCGCCACCGTGGTGGTCGTCACCGTGGTGATGTTCGAGACGCTCGCGTTGCTGATGGGCTAATAGCCCGTCCGCCACGCCCGCGCGATCAGTCCGATCCCAGGCCCTCCAGGGCTTCGGCGACGTCTTCCCGGCCGCCTTCGCCGGCAGGACCCGCCTCTCCCTTGATCGAGAGGTAGACCTCCTTGCGATAGACGGGAACGTCCTTCGGCGCAGTGATCCCCAAGCGAATCTTGTCCCGGGACACAGCCAGCACGGTGACCTCGATCTCGTCGCCGATCATGATGCTCTGGTTCGTCTTTC
>JALZKA010000033.1 GCA_030859475.1 Actinomycetota bacterium | reverse complement strand
CCCGGGGCCGAGCCGGGCGTGGCCGGGGGACGAAGCCCGTGCCGGTGGGCACGGGCGAGGAGCACGGGCGCGATCCGGCGATGGCATCCGTGCGTCATCCGGGTGTGCGCGGATTAGGAATCATTGATCTAGACCGGGCGAGCGGTGATCACGGCGGCGGCGGTCGTTTCGGTTCCGAGCCTGAATTCGTCGGAGACAGCCACGCCCGCCACCCAGGCAACGCGCCCACCCGCGAGGACGACGGGCAAGCGGCCACGTTGTGAGCGGGGGACCCCGTGGTCGGCGAAGAGGTCCCCCAGCGTCTTCGAGCCTCCCATGCCGAGTGGCGTGATTCGGTCGCCCCGGCGCCAGTGGCGAACCTCGAGCGGCCCCTCCAGAACGGCTGCGTCGAGGGTTGCCAGCGCTGGGCCGGCCGGCTGGACCGGCGCCGGATGAAGCTCGGCGCGCAGCTCCCACTCTCCGAGACGGCAGGAACCCGGAAGGCTGAGCGCGACGGCCCGCGGCGCCGGGGCCGCGTCGAGGGCGCTCGACACCGCGAAGCTGACGGTTCCCGACTCGCAGATGGCGCTGACGCCACCGCCGAGCTGGACCTCCCCACCCTCCGGGTCGGCAGCAAGGCGGGCGATCTCGGCTGCGCGACTACGTCCCAGGGCGACTTGCTTGCCGGACGCGCGCTCGGCCAGCGCCCGGAGCGCAAGGCGCCGGAGGGCAGGCTCCCAGCCCAGCAAGGCCTGTGCGTCGAGGTTCGTGTCGGCCGCGGCGGTCCCCGCGTCCTCGAGCGCTTGCAACGCGACCCGTTCTAAAAGCCGGGCGTCCTCGGAGAGCTCGGCCCGGGTTTCGGCGATGTTGCGCTCTGCCTGAGGGCTGAGGGCTGCCAGGGCAGGAAGCACATCGGCCCGGATCCGGTTGCGAGCGAACCGGGTATCCGAGTTCGACGCGTCAACCGTGAACGGCAGGCCCGCAGCGGTGGCGTAGTCCCGGGTCTGCTCGGCGGAGAGCGCGATCAACGGCCGGATGACGCGCCCCGACTGGGATGGCAGGCCCAGGAGGGCGCGCGCGCCGGGCGACGAGGCCAGCCGATAGACAACCGTCTCGGCGACGTCGGAGCGGGTGTGCCCGGTCGCAATCCACGATGCGCCGAAGCGGGCGCGCAATGCATCAGCCGCCATGTAGCGGGCTGCGCGGGCGGCCGCCTGGAGGTTCCCCGGGCCCAGCTGGCCGCGTTCGACGCGTTCGACGTGCAAGTCGATCCGCAACATCGCGCAGAGGCGGCGCACCACCTGTTCGTCGGCCGTCGCTGCATCGCGTAGCCCATAGTTGACGTGCAGCGCGTGGAGGCCCGCCGGCCCGACCAGCCCGCCCAGGGCGGCGAGCGTGCAGGCTGAATCGGCACCGCCCGAGACCATCACGATGCCGTCGGATCCAGGCTCGATCAGGCCGCTTGCATCGGCGGCCGCTTTGAGGGCCTCGAGGGCATCGTCTTTCCCCACGAAACGATCGTACGCCGTGGGGCGGTCGATTCCTTTCAGGTCAGCGCTCCTCGCCCGCGGCCCGGGACTCGGCGACGAACAGGTCGATCGGGTCCCCGAAGCCCTTCAAATCGACCTTGCCAATCGGGCGAAACCGCAGGTGGACGGAGGCGCCGATGGCATCGGCAACCTGGCGAGTGACCATGACCTCGCCCCCGAGCGCCCGGGCCACGACGCGGTGGGTGAGGTTGACATCCCCGCCGAAGTAGTCGCCGTCCCGGTAGACCGCGCGACCGTAGTGGAGCCCGACCCTCGGCTGTGGGCGCTCGGCGAACAGCGTCAGGAACCCGACGGACCACTCGGTTAGGGTCACCGGGTCCGGGGAGACGATCATCACCTCGTCGCCGATCGTCTTCACGATCAGGGCTTCGTTTGGCAGCGTGGCCTCGACCGTCTCGACAAAACGCTCGACGAGATCCAGCGCTTCCTCGTCGCCCTCCTCCTCCGTGTAGCGCGTGAATCCGGTCAGGTCGACGAAGCAGAAGGCCATCTGCACGCGGCCGAGCTGCGTCGCGCCGGTCAGCTCCGTTTCCATATGGCCGACCACGTCCTGCTCCGTGTAGAAGCGGAGGTAGCGGTTGTGGATGTAGTCCATCAGCGGCGCCGACATCGGGAACAGATCGCTCGCCAGGCTCTCCATCTCCTCGGCCATCTGGAGCGCGTCCACACCCTCGCGGATCAGAGGCTCATGGACATAAATGTGAAAGAGGCGGACCTCCGCCTCGGCGATCTTGCGGATCGATTGCGCGTAGACCCGGACCAGCTGGAGCATCGCGACCAGCGGGAAGCCGGCCGCCAACACCGCGCGGACTCTCTGCATCGCCTCCATGTCCTGCTCGGTCAGCGTCCCCTCCATCGCCGTCGGCGTTCCGAGCAAGCCCATGACGCGCTCCACCAGGTCGGGCTCCAAGCCCGTCAACTCCGCGGCCTGCTCCTTGGTGAACTCACGCTCTGAGCGGGGAATCAGATCCTCGATGTAGCCGAAAGCCAAGCGCCCGTCCCGCGCCGCCTGGCGCAGGTCGTTGAGCGAGTGGCCCCGCTCGCGCATCCGGGCGACGACCCGTGCCTGAGCAGCCAAGACCCGCGTCCAGCGCCCGCTCTTTACGGGGAGAATCCGGGCGCGGGCCCAGCGCTGGAGAGTGGAGGCGCTGACGCCGGAGATCCGGGCTGCCTCAGCGAGGGAGATCTCTTGGTCGGCCACGTCGCGCGATCCTCTCACGAAGTCTGGCGCGGATGCGTGAGCCGACGCTTGACAGAGGACGACGGGGTCGAGCCCCGTCGTCCGCGGGCTCTACCGCCCGCTGGGTCGGCCAGCGACGCCGAGGCGCCTTGCGGACCCGGTCGGGTCGAACCCCAGTCGCAGAGGGTCGAACCCGGCTCAGGTCCACTGCGGCCTTTTGCCTGTCTTGTTCAGTCGAGCCTACGCCCGATCGCCGCTGGAGTCAACACGAATCCCGGCAGATCGGTCAGACGGCCGCCAGGTGTGGAAAGCGCTCCTGGACCAAACGCCGGTATGGCCCCGCGACGTGGCTGATCACCGGCAGGTAGAGGAGCGCGAACCTTGACTCGCCTCGCAGGCGCACGCGGCCCTTGGCGATGGCGATCGCCAAGCTCTCGTCCCCTTGCAGATAAGCGTGTGCGGTGGCCGAGTCCATCCTGAGCTCGAGCTTTGCCGGCGGGCCGTCATCGTCGTAGTTCCAGCTCAGATGCCGATCAGGCGGTTCGCTCGGGGCTACGCGAACGACGAGGCCGAGATCGGCTATCTCGATCCGCAGCGACAAATCCGTGGCCCGCACCAGTGGGCCACGTCGCTCGTCCGCGTCGAGTTCGCGCAACGCCCCGTCCACCAGCTGCCGAAACTCCCCGGCATCCGGAACCATCGCGGACTTGCGGCCGTCCCTCATTTTCCTAAGGCTCTTCCTGAGCTTGAGGCTCGTCCTTTTCGGGCTCCTCGGCAGCGCGGGAGCGCCGGAGCAACTCCTCGATCGAAGCGAGACGCTTCTCCAGGGACTCGAGCTGCCGGGAGAGCTCGGCCTGGGCGCCCTGTCCGCGCCGGGCGATCTCCTCGCGCGCCTCCTGGCCCCGCCGCGCCATCTGATCGGCCAGCTTTGCGGCTCGCTCCCGCGTCCCGGATGCTGCCGGAGCGGTAGCCGCGAGCGTGCGGTCGATTGCCGCTCGCAGCGCGTCTGCCACTCCGCCTTCATCGTGCTCGGGTGGGTTGCCACTCATCGGCCGCTCAGCTTAGACCTGTCGCGCCATCGGCCGCGCGTCAACGAGCGCTGACATCATCCCGCGCAATGCCAACCCATTTGCGCCCGACCGGTCCGACGGCCGCATCGGCCCTCCTCACCGGCGATCCGAAGCGGGCGATGGACCTTGCGGCGAAGGTGATGGGGCGCCCCCTGATGAGCAATCTCAGCCGGGGCCTCTGGGGCTACTGGGGCCACGACGCGAACGGCAACGAGCTGACGGTCCAGTCCACCGGCATCGGTGGCCCCAGCGCTGCGATCGTCCTGCGAGAGCTCACGGGCCTCGGGGTGAAGCGCGCAATCAGGGTGGGCACGTGTGTCGCGCTCAAGGCTGGCCTGGCGCCGGGCGACCGGCTGGTGATCGGCGGGGCGCTCCCCGGTGACGGGGTCGGCCGCACGGCGGATTCGGGGGGCTTCCTGCCCACGAGCCCGAAGCTGACTTCGGCGCTCGGATCGGACCCGCTCACGGTGGCATCGCTGGACCTGATGGCCGAGCCGGGATCGCCGACGGGGAAGGCCTGGCGGGCACGCGGCGCCGCGGCGCTGGACCTGAGCACCGCCGCCCTGCTGGCCACCGCCGGCGGGCTCGGCGTGGAGATCGGCTGCACGCTCGTGGTCGCTGTCTCAGTCAGCGGGGAGGCGCTCAGCCACGAGGAGCTCGACGCGGCAACGCTGGAGCTGGGCGAGGCGTCCGCCGGCGCTCTGTTTCGGGCGCTTCGTCAGCCGGAATCGCCGGCGTCCTGATCGACGCCCTCAGGCTGCTGCGGCCTGCGCAAAGCCGAGACCTCAACCATCATGCCGTCCACGGCGTCTTCCAGCGCCTCGAGGCGCGTGGAGAGCGAGCGCAGGCGCTGCTCTAGACGCTCGAAATCGGAGCTCGAAGCCAGGTTGAGCGCGCCGATCGCCTGCCGCTGCGCCACGGCGGCCCGCTCGCCGGCGCCCAACGCGCGGGACACCGCGGCACTGAAGACCGGGTTGTCGACCAGAGCCTGCGCCAGCTCACCCAGGGCCTCTTCGCCCCGGGCCCGTAAGCCACTGTCCGGATCAGCCATGCCACGAGATTACGGCACCATCAAGGGAGAGGGTGGCGCTGCCGATGGGTAGGTGTGGTGAGTCGCCGAGGGCAACTGCATTCGTCGCTGGGGTGTTGCGTTAGATTTCAGGCGGGCAGTTGTCCGTTGCAAACGACTGAGCTAACGGGTAGCTTCCTGCGTGGTGCAGGTGAGCACATTTCGCTAGGACGCGGACCTCATCGGCATTTGGTGGAGAAAACCGGGTCTAACACGTGATGAAAAGGCAACTTCAAGTAGTCGTCGCACTGGCCGTGTTCGGCATCACGATGCTGGCCGGCTCCGCTGTGGCGGGCAGCATCAAGCTCGGGATCGGCGATACGGATGTCTCGGTCAATCTGCCCGGGGGCTCGAACCTCGAGCCCCTGAACGTCCTTCCCGACTGCTCCAACCTGAAAGACGACGACGGCGACGGCAAGGTCGACCTCGCTGACCCCGGATGCTCGGGCCCCACCGACGGGAACGAATACAACCCGCCACCGCCCGATCCCACCGACCCGCCCGATCCCACCGATCCCGGCGGCGGCAACGGCGGCGGCGGCAACGGCGGCGGTGGTGGTGGCAACGAGCCGGACCCCGGTGACGGCAACGCCGGCCCCGGCGGCGGCGGCGGCAAGGGCAAGGTCGACAAGGACAAGAGCGACGAGGTCGACGGCAATCGCGAGCCGATGGAGCGACCCGAGCCGCGCAACCCGGATGGGACGCCCACTCAGTCGAACCCGACCGCCACGTTCGCCGACTTCGGCCCCGCTCCGATCGGTGTCCCGAACTTCGTGATCGACCAGTTCTCGATCCCGCCGTTCCTGCTCCCCATCTACCAGGCGTGCGGCACGGAGTACGGGGTGCCGTGGGAAGTCCTGGCGGCGATCAACCGCGTCGAGACCGCCTTCGGCACCAACCTGAACGTCTCTTCGGCCGGCGCGCTGGGCTGGATGCAGTTCATCCCCTCCAGCTGGGAGGCATACGGGGTGGACGCCAACAACGACGGCCGCAAGGATCCCTACAACCCGGTCGACGCGATCTGCGCGGCGGGCAACTACCTTCAGGCCGCGGGCGCCGAGGAGGACCTCTACCGAGCGATCTTCGCCTACAACCACGCCGACTGGTACGTCGACATGGTCCTCACCTACGCCCGGCAATACGGCAAGCTGCCCGACGACCTGGTCGGCTCGCTTACCGGCCTTACCGAAGGCGCCCGCTTCCCGGTTGCGGCCAACGCCCGCTATGCGGACGACATCTCCGAGCGCGAAGCCCTCGCGCGCTCGAAGCCGACCAAGGGCTCCGGAGGCAATGCCGCCGATGTGATCTCAGCCTCACCCACACGTCGAGGGATCAACATCTACAGCCGCGACGAGGCTCCCGTCGTCGCGGTCAACGACGGGGTCGTCAAGAAGATCGGCAACTCGAAGCGGCTCGGCAGGTTCGTGATTCTGGAGGACGCCTACGGCAACCGGTTCACCTACGCCGGCCTCGGCACGGTCGCCGAGGTATACCCCGTTCCGAAGCGCGACTCGCTCGACGCTTCCGACTTCAAACTGGTCAAGCCGGACGCCCGCTCGAGAGGGGGCAAGCCTGCCAGCCGTACGACCCGCTCAGAGCGAGGCAGGGATGCAGACGCTTCAGCGAAGGCCGGCGGCCCCGTCAATACGGAGGACGCCCGCGAGCGCCTCTACGCGTTCCCGGAGCGCGAAGCGAACCTCGGTCGCGCCGACCTGACCGGCCAGCTCGATTCGCTGCTCGCCCGCCGCTTCCCGGGCTACGAGAACTTCAAGGGCTACTTCACCGGCATCCTCCGGTTCGACCAAAAGACGATGGACACGGCCGCGCTTCACGAAGGCTCCAAGGTGGTGGCAGGCACCGTCCTCGGCCGGATTGGCAAGACCGACGCCCTCGCGCCGCACCTGCACTTCGCGATCAAGCCGACCGGCCGGGGCGCGCCCTCGATCGATCCGAAGCCGATCCTGGACGGCTGGAAGCTGCTCGAGGCCACGGCTATCTACCGCGCCGCGGGCAAGGACCCCTTCGCCGACTCAGGTGCCTCGATCGGGCAGATCCTGCTGATGAGCAAGGAACAGCTCGTCAAGCGCTCGCTCAACGACCCTCGCCTGGAGGTCTACTCATGCGGTCGCTCGGATATCCAGACCGGGCAGATCGACCGCCGCGTCCTGGCAATGCTCGAGTACCTGACGCAGCGTGGCTACCGCCTGACGGTCACCTCGCTCAAGTGTGGTCACTCCTATTACACCTCCGCGGGCGGCGTGTCCCATCACTCCTCGGGCAACGCCGTCGACATCGCCCAGATCAACGGGCTGCCGGTGCTCGGCAACCAGGGGCCGGGGTCGATCACCGAAGCGCTGGTTCGCGACGTCCTCCAGCTTCAGGGGACCATGTCCCCCGACCAAGTGATCTCCCTGATGGACTTTGGCGGCTCGAGCTTCGCGATGGGCGACCACGCTGACCACGTCCACGTCGGCTACCAGCCCGTCTACGGTCCCGGCTCGTCGGATGACAAGCAGTTCCTCCAGCTCCTGGAGCCCGAGCAGTGGAAGCGCCTGATCGACCGCATCGCGTCGATCGAGAACCCGGACGTTTCCACCTCGCCATCGCGCTTCTCGATTCCGGCGAAGAAGGGTGACAAGAAGGCGGGCCGCGGTCGCTCCTCCAGCGCCCACCTCGGCGAGTAACCGGCCGCGGATCGGCCCGCTTTCGGCGCCCATTCGCAAGTGACGCATTTTCCGTTTGTCCAGATCGCCCTGGCGGGCGCCTTCGGCATCGACGACGGGCGCTACCCCGTCCGCGGCGCAAGAGCGAATCAGGACGCGGCACCGGACGGGGTCCTGGTTGTGCGCACATTCGGAGCGCCGGTGGCCGCCCGGCGGCGCTCACGCAGGCGCAAGGCCGTCGTGGCCGATCCCGACGCGCAACCCACCGTGCCGGTCACCGAGCTGACGGTAATCGACGCCGCAGCGATTGACGGTGATCCGGAGAAGTGGCACGCCGCTCTGGCCAAGGACGCCCACCGGCGCGATGCTCTGACCGAGTGGGGCCTTGCGATCGTGGCGCGGACATTGGCCGCGCGCCGGATCGCCGCGGTCGACGCAGGTGTCCCCGATCCGAGCCTGGCCCTGACGATCTCCCTGCGCCTTGGCTACGGCGACGGGGATTCGCTGGTCGAGGGCCGCTGGGGGAATGCGATCGAGATCCCGAGGGAGCAGAGCCGGCTGGGTCGCACGTCGATATTGCGACCGCAGGAGCGCGTGGCCGCGATCATGAGTGGCCGCGAGCACAGCCTCCTCTGCGAGGAGCTGATCCTGCGTGCAGCGGCCGACCTGACCGGCGAGCGCGTGCGTGAGGCGACGTTGCAAGCGCGAGTCGGCTTGGAGGCATTGCTCGCGGAGCGTCATGTCCTGGAATCCCCCGGCCAAGCGCAGGACCTGGATCTGCTCGACAGCCGCCGCCGGATGACCGGCGACGCTGCCAACGCAGCGCTCAAGGGCGAGTTGGGCGAGGCCCTTGAGGCGGAGATCAGGGAGACCGTGGCGGTCTGCCAGCGCGTCCTGCGCCGTCGCGCGGCCCACGGGTAAGGGCCACGCCTCGCGAGCCCTCCCGGAGCGAACGTCCCTGGCTGCACGCTATGGAGGGTCACGGGGGACGTTCGGCGCAGGGGAACCCGTTGCCCTCCCGCTTTAGTGCCGATCTCGTTAGGGGCGTGCGCCTGGAGCGGCCGGAGGACGAGCGGGGCAAGGACGCAGGGGTTCCGCCTAGCAGCGCTAGGTGGGATCCCCGAGGACGCCGCACCGCGAAGTCATCCGGCCGCATCCAGGTGTGCGGTACCTGGCGAGATCGGCACTTAGCTGCGTCTAAAGCGCCGCCAGGACCGCGTCGAGCTCCTCAACCACGTCGCCTTCCAGCTTCACGGTGGCGTCGCGATCGTAAGGGGTGGGGCCCTGGGTGACGATCGCCAGCCGAGCGCCGCGGTTGAGGGCGGCGCTCGGCAGGCCGGCGACAGGATAGACCTCGAGCGAAGAGCCCACGCAGATCACCAGATCGGCGGTCTCGCAGAGCTCCGTGGCTTCCTCCATCACGGCCTCCGGCAGGAACTCGCCGAAGAGCACGACGTCGGGCTTCACCTTGCCGCAGCAGGCGGTGCACTCGGCGACGCCGTCGTCGCCGAAAAGGCCGTCGAGCGAGTCCGTCCGGAAGCTTGCCTCACAGCATGTGCAGCTCGACGTTTCGATCGACCCGTGCACCTCGATCACCCGCTGCGAGCCGGCTGCCCTGTGCAGGCGATCGATGTTCTGCGTGATCACCGCCTGGATCAGCCCGCGGCGCTCAAGCTCAGCCAAGGCCGCATGACCGCGGTTCGGGGCCTTCGAGCGGAGCGCGTCGAAGCGCGGGCGATAGAACTTCCAGAACCGCGCCGTGTCGGCGTGGAACGCATCGATATGCGCAACCTCCATCGGATCGGCGTTCTCCCACAGCCCGGTCCCCGGCGTGCGGAAGTCGGGGATCCCCGACGGCACTGAGATCCCGGCACCGGTCAGCGCCACCGCCGAGCGCGATTCGCGAAGCATTTCGGCAAGTCGCGCCTGGGCCGTAAGGGTTACTTGCCCGTCCAATTTGCCTTCCGCTTGCCGAGGAAGGCGGAGATCCCTTCCTTCGCATCGTCGGTCGCGAAGACCTCTCCGAAGCCCCGCTTCTCCGCCTCGATGCCTTCGTCCAAATCGCCCTTGTGCGAGACCTGCTTGATCAGCTCCGAGGCGCGCGGCGCCTGGCCGGCGAGCTTTCTTGCCCACGCAAGGGCGGTGTCCAACAGCTCGTGGTCCGGAACGATCCGGTTCGCAAGCCCGGCCTCGTACGCGCTCGGTGCCGTGATCGCATCCCCGATCAGGTTCATCTCGAGCGCCCGCTCCGGGCCGATCAGGCGCGGCAGGCGCTGGGTGCCGCCGAAGCCCGGGATGATCCCCAGCTTGATCTCCGGCTGGCCGAAGACCGCCGACTCGGCGGCGATTCGGAAGTCGCAGGCCATCGCCAGCTCGCAACCGCCGCCGAAAGCGAGCGAGTTGACCGCCGCAATCGTCGCGATCTCGGAGGAGCCCAATTCCCTGAACAGGGAATGCGCATCGTCGATCAGCTCCGCCCCCTTGACTTCATCCATTTGCGTGAAGGCCTTGATGTCCGCTCCGGCCGAGAAGACGACGGGGATCGCTGACGCGACGACCAAAGCCCTGATCTCATCGCTTGCACGAACCCGATCCCAGACGGTGCGAAGGTCGGCGATCACCTGCGGCGAGACAGCGTTCATCGGTCCGTTCGCCAGCCAGGCGATCGCGACGTCGCCCCTGCTCTCCAGCTGCACCGTTTCCGTCTGCTCGCCGTCGTCGGCCTGTGGGTAGGCGTAAAAGCCCTGGCCGGACTTCTGTCCCAGCCGGCCCTGCGCCACGAGCCGCCTCAGCGTGAGGGGCGGCGCGAAGCGATCACCATGCTCCTCGGCGGCTTCCTCCAGCTTCTCCAGAACCGAATCGAGCCCAATCGAGTCCGCCTTCATGAATGGCGGGAAGATTCCCCGGCGTGGGTCCATGCCCGCGCCGGCCATCATGCCCAGATCGATCTCCCGAACCGTGGAGACGCCCTCTTCGAGCACCAAGACCGCTTCGACCAGCGCTTTCAGCGTCATCAGCTCAGCGAGCTCCTCGCCGTCGGGCTCGCCGTCGCCCGCGATCTGGGGCTCCCCGTCGTCGTAGAACCCGGAGCCGCCCGACTTGGCGCCAAGCTTGCCCTCCGCGACCAGCTTCTTGTGGCCCTGATGGACGTAGAAGCTCTCGCCATAGGACTCCTTGAGGTGCTCGGCCACATGCAGCACGGTGTCCAGGCCCAGGAGATCGACCAGGAAGAACGGACCCATCGGCGCGACGTTGGCGGCGCCGATCGCATCGTCGATCTTCTTGATCGACAGGCCCCGCTCCTCCTGGGCGCGCCAAATCTCGCCGACCGCCGAGTTCAGGATCCGGTTGACGACAAAGCCGGGAACCTCGCCGCAGGTGATCGGCTGCTTGCGGATCGCCATCGCGAAATTGACCGCCGCCTCGACCGTTTCCAGGTCGGTCTCCTCCCCGGCCACGATCTCGACCAGGGGCATGACCGATGCCGGGTAGAAGAAGTGGAAGCCGACGACCTTGTGGGGGCGAAGCGTCGCGTCGCCCATCCCGGCGATCGACAGCGACGAGGTGTTGGATGCCAGGATCGCGTGCCCCGGCGTGACCGCGTCGAGCTCGGCGAACACCGCCTGCTTGATCTCCATGCGCTCGGGTGCCGCCTCGATCACGAAGTCCACGTCCCCGAATTCCTCATAGGTCGTGGTCCCAGTGATGCGGCCCATCACCGCCTCGAGCTGAGCGTCGGCCTGCTCCCGGGTCAGCTTCTCCTTGGCGACGAGGCGGTCAAGCGAGCTCTTGGTGACCTCGCGCGCCTTGTCGAGGCCGGTCTCGACGAATTCCTGCTTGACGTCCTTCAGCACGACGGGGATATCGGCGGCGGCGATCGCCTGGGCGATCTCACCGCCCATGGTTCCGGCGCCGACGACGGCGGCCTTGAAGACGAACATGTGGGTTACCTATCTCCGATCTGAGTACCGCGGGGCGCGCGGAAGCGTATCCGAGCGCCGGGCGATCACGCGGCTGCGCTCCAATCCTCGACGAAGTCTCGGAAGCCGGCCAGTGAGCGCGCGAGCGAGTCGCGGACTTGGCCCTTGACGAACAGGGCGGCTCCGATCCGGGCCACCGGCCCCCCCGCGAGGACGCGATAGGTAAAGGTCTGGATGATCCTCGTCCCGTCGCCCTCGATCGCGAAGCGCGTCTCGAGCTCTCCCTCCATCGTCGGATCCGCGAACGAAACCAGATGACGGCGTCGATGCTCGTGCTCGACCACCCGCTCGTCCACGATTCCCCTCCCGGCCGGCGTCGAGCGCCAGCGGAGTGTGCCGCCGGCCTGCGGATAGCCCGCGTTCGCGATCACCGATGCGAACCCGTCCACCCATGCGGGCCAGCCTGGTTCGTAGAAGAAGTGGTCCCAGGCTTCGGCCAGGGGAGCTGGCACGTGCTGGGACGCCTCAATCGTCGCCATAGATCTCGCTCTTGATCAAGCCGACGGAGCGAATGACGGAGTCGAGGAAGGGCCTGAGCTCGGCTTCAAGGCGCTGTTCTTCCACCCGCCCGGCAGGCGTGATCGAGTAGAAGCGACGGCTGCGGCGATCCGGGTGCTCCCAGGCACCCTCGATCAAGCCACGCGCTTCGAGATCCCGGAGGAGCGGGTAAATCGTGTTCGGGTTGACGGAGATCGAACCCTCGGTCATCTCCGCGATTGTTTCGATCAGCCGATTTCCGTATGCGGGCTCGCGTCCGATGAGGTGGAGGACGAGCAGCGGGAACAGGTCACGGCGCCGGATCTGCCCGCCGAACAGGTCCATCGAGCTGCCACGACGTTTCGGCGGACCGGCCTCCGCTTGGGCGGCGTCCCGCCCGCGAGCGATCGCTTCGGCCGCCGCATCCTCGACTCGGGAGGGCTTCGGGGTCACCGACCCGGACTATAGGCCTGAAGCCGCGAGGAGCGGGAAGCCGAGCGAACCCGGCCGAACACATGCGTGGCGGCCGGGTTCCTCGGCTTACCGCTCCCCGCGCGGCTGGGGCGTCCGCCCGTCAGACGGCCGCGGCCGCGGTTTCGGACTCCTTTGCGGCAGCCGTGTTCTGCGTGTTGACCGCTTCCGGCAACGGCTCGTTGACGTTGCGGCCCATCAGGACCTCCTTCGCGATCACCAGGCGCTGGATCTGCGACGTGCCTTCGTACAGCTGCATGATCTTGGCGTCGCGCATCAGCTTCTCGACCGGATAGTCCTTGATGAAGCCGTAGCCACCGTAGACCTGAACGGCGTCGACGCTGATCTCCATCGCCGAGTCAGCCGCGAAGCGCTTGGCGTGGGAGCAGGCAAGCGTGTTACGGATCCCGTTGTCCAGGAGCGCCGCTGATTGCCAGGTCAAGAGGCGCCCGGCCTCGACCTTGGTCGCCATGTCGGCGATCATGAAGGAGACGGCCTGGTGCATCGCGATCGGGACGCCGAACTGGACGCGCTCCTTCGAGTACGCGCAGGCGAACTCGAACGCGGCGCGGCCAATGCCGACGGCGATCGCCGCGACGCCGGGCCGGGTGCGATCCAGCGTCATCATCGCGAGCTTGAAGCCCTTGTTCTCCTCACCAAGGAGGTGGTCCGCGGGGATCTCGGTCTCGTTGAAGACCACGGTCGCTGTGTTGGACGCACGCTGGCCCATCTTGTCTTCCTTCTTGTCGATCGTGATGGTGTCATCACGGGGCACGACGAAGGCGGAGATGCCGCGGTGGCCGGCGTCCTTGTCGGTCTTGGCATAGACCGTGTACCAGTCGGCGTGGCTGCCGTTGGTGATGAAGCACTTGGAGCCGTTCAGGACCCACTTGTCGCCGACCTTCTTGGCCGTCGTCTTCATCCCGGAGACGTCTGAGCCCGCGTCCGGCTCGGTCAGGCAAAACGAGGCGAGCTTGGGCTCCTCGGTGAGCATGCCCAGGTACTTCTTCTTGATGTCCTCGGATCCACCCAGGGCAACCGGTGCGCCGGCGAGGCCGTTGGCCGCCAGGGAGGTGCCGACGCCGGAGCAGCCCCAGCCGAGCTCCTCTTCGATCAGGCAGCCCGACAGGTAGCTAAGACCCGGCCCGCCGTACTCCTCGGCGACGTGGGTGTTCATCAAGCCGACCTCCCAGGCCTTCTCGATGATCTCCTGTGGCCACGTGCCCTCCTTGTCAAGTTCCCATGCGACCGGGCGGATCTCCTTGGTCGCGAAGTTGTGCGCCAGCTCGCGCAGATCCTCCTGCTCGTCGGTAAGGGTGAAGTCAACCACTTGCTTCGAAGCTCCTTGTAGTCGGATTGGGCGGAGTCCTTAGAGGTGCTGCGGCGATCAACCGCGAGTCCCCGATTGACTAATCAGTCAATACGTGGAGGGCAAGGATAGCGAACGAAATCGCTTGTCTGGGTGCCTAGGCGCGGGCAGGCGTACCCTTCTTTCGATGCTCTCCCTAACTCTGTCAAGCGGCGATGCGATTCTGCTGATCGTCGCGATCGCCCTGCCGCTGGGGCTGATCAGCTTCCTTGGCGCCGGCGATGCCTTGAAGCAGATCGGCAAGGGACCGTTCTCGATCGAACAGGAGATGCCGCAGAGCCGAGGCGGCACGGTGCGCAAGGTGACGGCCGCCGAGCGAGAGGCGGAGATCCGCCAGTTCTTGGAGGCCAGGGCCTATCGCCAGGAAGCACGGGGCCAGGAGCCGGTCGACGTCGATGCGGAGGTGAAACGCCTGCTGGCAGCCGATCAGGGAACCACGAGCAGCCTCACCGCCGATGCCCAGCTCGTTTCCGAGGTCCGCGAGCTCGTGATCGCGTCGAACGACCGCCGGCAAAGAATGGGCAAGGAGCCCCTCGACGTCGATGCGGAAGTCCAGCGCCAGCTGGCGGAGCTGGAAAGCCTGGGACAGTAAGCAGCTTCGTCGAACGTCCCTGAGTCACACGTATACCGGGGACTCCGGGACGTTCGATGCGCTTCGAGCGCCGGTCCGTGTCAGAGGGTTTAGGCTGCACGCATGAGCCCCGAGGATCGCGATGAGATCGTCGAGTTGGAGGAGCTGGTCGTTCGGCCGGGGACTTACTTCAACCCGCAGACCGAGGTGGTGATCATCGTCGACGACTCGTCGTCGATCGATCAGGAGGTCTTCAACATGGAGCCCTACGAAGGCGCGGACTGGGTGCGGATCACCGACGACGTCCCGGTTGACGAAGACGCGCTGGGCCACGCTCTGGAGAAATTTCAGACTCACTACCACCCGGGTGCCGGCGGGTCGTTGTCGGTGACCGCCCTGGAGCAGGACGACGGCGAGGAAGACGAAGGCGAAGATGGCCAAGAACCCGGTCGGGAGGACTGATGCCCGGCTACGAGGTGGCCACGCGCCGGGAAGCCACCGATTGGATGGCGGAGTGGCCGGATTTCGGCGAGATGCGCTGGTATTCGGATGCGTTGGGATCCGAGCAGGTCTCATTCTCCTGGCGGCGGATGCCGCCGGGCACGGGCGGGCGTGGCAGCTACGGCCACCGCCACCCAAGCCAGGAGGAGGTCTACTTCGTGATCAGCGGGAAGCCGACGTTCAAGGTCGCCGACGACGTCTTCGAGGTGGAGCCGAAGGCCGCGGTGCGGATGACGGGGGACGCCTTCTACTCGGTCCACAACGACACGGACGAGGAGGTGGAGCTGCTGATCTTCTCCACCCGCCTCGAGGATCCGCCGAGTGAGAAGCAGGACGGTTTCTGGCCATGAGCCGCGTGCCTACGGGCGCGCGGCATCGATCAGGCGGGCCGCCTCCAGGAACAGATCCCGCCCCACCCTCGTGTTCGGGGAGTACGACGATCCCCGGCCGTTTTGCGCATACACGCGAGCGAACGGCTTTCGAGTAAGCCTGCGGCGGCGCAGGTATGCGGCCGCCTCGTCGGCGTAGCCGCTGACCCGATCCAGAATCAGCCTATGCGGCTTTTCCACCGGCCTCCCCTACACCGTCGAGCTTCGGCCCCCGGGCCAGGGCCCTCAGGACCGCCCGCATGTCCGCCAGGACCAGCGAGGCCAGCGTGAAGCGCTCGGTCACGGTGACCATCGCCCATTCGCCGCTTCGCACCACGAAGACCTCTCCGTCCTCGGTTGCCACATGCGCGTGTTTCGCGGGCTCGCTCACGGCTCGATCGGCGGCGTCAAGCAACGCCACTGCGGCATCACCCCAGCGCAGCGGATCGCCACTGGACGCCAGGACGCGACCCGACTCGATCACGGCACAGCCGCGAACGTCCGCTGCCAGAGCCAGGAATCGAGCGATCTCCAGCTCAGCGTGGGTGCCCGTGGGCTCCAGTGTGGGCGCCCCGGAGACGGCTGCTGCGAACGGATCCGGCATCTGCTGGAACATATAGGGCGTGAATACGGCAAGAATCTCCTGGCTCACCACGGTCGGCATCTGCGCGCTGGCCGCAATCCTGCTCGCGCTGAACGGCTACACGGGCTACTCGATCACCGTGGCGCTGGTCGGCGTCGCGGCCGCCGTCAACCTGCTCTGAGCGTCCCCCCGCTGTCTGGTTAGTCGCCCGAGCCGCCCCAGCGAAACGGGCTGCTCTCCATCTCCCGAAGCGAGCTCTCGGGCTCGACGTGGATCAGGACGTCGGCGGCGGGCAGCTCTGCGCGAATCGCGTCACGAAGCTGATGAGCGGCTTCGTGGGCTCGCTCCAGCGAGGTTCCGTCCCGGAACTGAACGTGCAGGTCGATCCAGCGCCGGGCGCCGGCCCTGCGAGCGCGCAGCTTGTGGTAGCCGAGCATCTCCGGGATCGCCGTGGCCGCGATCATCGCCTCGATCCGATCGAGCTCCTCCGGCGGCGGGGCCTCGTCGATCAGGGCCCGCCCGGAGCGATTCACGATCCGGACGCCAGTGAGCAGAATGACCAGAGCGACCACGATCGCCGCGATCGAGTCGAAGACCGGCTCGTCGGTCACCTGAACCGCCACCAGCCCGACGAGGACGCCGATCGAGCTCAGTGCGTCAGTGAAAAGGTGGGCGGCATCGCCTTCGAGGGCCGGCGAGTCGTACTCCCGGGCGCGACGGGAGAGGAACGCGGAAACCGCGAGGTTGGTGACGATCGAGACGACGATGACCGCGATGCCGACCCCGAGGTGCTGGAGCTCATGATTCCCGGAAAGGCGCCTGGTCGCCTCGAAGACGATCAGTGCTGCACCGATCAGGATCAGGATCCCCTCGATCCCGGCGCCCAGGTTCTCGGTCTTCTCGTGCCCGTACGTGTGATCCGCGTCGGGCGGCCGCTCGGCACGGCGGATCGAGAGCAGGGCGATTATCGAAGCCATCAGGTCGAGGGCGGAGTGAAGCGCTTCGGTCAGGATCGCGATCGAGCCCGTTATCAGGCCCGCCGCGACCTTCAAGACGATCAAGACCGAGTTCGAGAGGATTGAGACGGTGGCCGCTCCGGCCTTGCCGCGCATCACGACGAGTCCGCTCCGAAGAGCCGGGCTGCCATCGCCCGCGCTGCTCGCCCCCGGTGGCTGATGGCATGCTTTTCGGCATCGGTCAGCTCCGCCATCGTCCGCTGATCATCCGGTCCGGTGTCAAGCGGCAGGAATGCGGGGTCATAGCCGAACCCGCCTGACCCCCGTGGACCCGAGATCAGCTCACCCTCGCAGCGACCTTCGACGACCGTCTCCGTTCCGTTCTCAGCGACATGGGCGAGAGCGCAGACGTAAGCGACGCGACGATCGCTGTGTCGCGCGAGCCGGTCGATCAAGAGCGCCAGGTTCGCCTCGTCGGGGGCGTCCGGCCCCGCGTAGCGTGCGGAACGGACGCCCGGCGCTCCGTCCAACGCGTAGGCGGCGATCCCGGAGTCGTCGGCAAGGGCAGACAGACCGGTTGCGGCCCGCGCCGCGCGGGCCTTGCCGAGAGCGTTCTGCGCGAAGGTTCTCCCATCCTCGGGCGGCAGCTCAACCTCGGGCGCCAGCGGGATCAGCTCCACTTCGGTCAGGATCTGGGCAAGCTCGCGCAGCTTGTGCGGGTTACGCGTGGCGAGAACCAGACGCATCCGCCCAAGACCCATCCATCAGCGGCGGGCAGCCGCCTGGGCTTCGCGAAGGCTCGCGATCGCCGGCTCCGCAAGGGCCAGCAGGTCGTCGAGACGGGCCTTTGAGACGGGGGTTTGCTCCGCCGTGGCCTGGACCTCCACGAGCCCACCGTCCCCGGCCATCACGATGTTGGCGTCGACCTCGGCGCGAGAATCCTCCGAGTAGTCGAGGTCACAGAGCGCTTCCCCGTCGACTACCCCGCAGCTGATCGCGGCGAGCGAACCGGTCAGAGGATCAGCGTCGATCTCGCCGGTCGCCAACAGCCGGTCGAGCGCCAGGCGCAACGCGACCCATCCCCCTGTAATCGCCGCGCAGCGCGTGCCACCGTCGGCTTGGAGAACGTCGCAATCCACGTAGACGCTGCGCTCCCCGAGCGCCTCCAGGTCCACAACGGCCCGCAAGGACCGCCCGATCAGGCGCTGGATCTCGACTCCCCTCCCGTCCTGACGCCCCTTACGACCATCCCGCTCCTTGCGCTCGCCCGTCGACGCCGGGAGCATCGCGTACTCCGCGGTCACCCAGCCACGGCCGCGGCCCTCCATCCAGCGCGGAACCGAGGCGGAGACAGAGGCTGTGCAGATCACCCTGGTCTCGCCCTGCGAGTACAGGGCCGATCCGGTTGCGGTCCGGACGAATCCCGGCTCGATCTCAACCGGCCTGAGA
>JALZKA010000123.1:837-6283 GCA_030859475.1 Actinomycetota bacterium | reverse complement strand
GCGTCGTCGACCACGAGGCCAACGGCTTCAACCCCACTGACCTCCTCCGGGACTTCGACTACGGCAAGACGAAGCGCCTGGCCAGCGGGCGCCTGCTGCGCGAGTGGACCATGTTCGCCTCCGACAAGGACATCGAGGTCGCGCCGGGCGTCAGTTTTCCGGCGTGGACCTTCAACGGGCGCGTCCCGGGCCCGACGCTCCGCTCCACGGAAGGTGACCTGTTGCGGATTCGCTTCGTCAACGGTTCCGCGCATCCCCACACCGTTCACTTCCACGGGCTCCATCCCTCGGCGATGGACGGGGTCCCGGGTGCCGGTGACGGCATCATCGAGCCGGGATCGTCGACCGTTTACGAGTTCAACGCCGAGCCATTCGGCCTCCACCTCTATCACTGTCACGTCTCGCCCCTGGCCGAGCACATCGCGCGCGGGATGTACGGCACCTTCATCGTCGACCCAAAGGAAGGGCGGCCCGACGCGGACGAGATGGTGATGGTCCAAAACGGCTGGAACACCACGTTCGACGCCGACGGCAACCAGCTTTACGCCGTCAACGGGATCCCCTTCCACTACGTGAACGAGCCGATCCGGGTGGCTCGCGAGGAGCTCGTGCGGATCTATCTGGTGAACGTGCTCGAGTACGACCCGATCAACTCGTTCCATATCCACGGCAACTTCTTCAACTACTTCCCGACCGGGACCTCGCTGACCCCGACCGAGTTCACGGACACGATCATCCAAGGCCAAGCCCAGCGCGGCATCTGCGAGCTCAGGTTTCCGCACGTGGGCCCGTTCATGTTCCACGCCCACAAGACCGAGTTCGCCGACCTCGGCTGGATGGGCTTCTTCGAGGTGGGTGGCTGATGGAGGCGCGGGCGGAAGCGCCGGATCGGGGGGACGGCCGGCTCGCGGCGCTTCCCCTTTGGGCGCTCGCCGGCGGCATCGTCGCGCTGATCGTTGCGGTCTTGCTGGCGATCGCGGTCGCCGGCGACGACACCCTGCCTGACCGGCTGGGGCCGCCGATCGAGGAGCTGGTGGTCGAGCGCACCACCCTAGAGCCCGGCCAGATCGAGCTGAGCTTGCGCAATACCGGCCCCGATCCCGTCCAGGTCGGGCAGGTCTTCGTCAACGACGTCTACGCCGATTTCGACGGGGCCGAAGCGGAGATCGGGCGGCTTGGCTCGGAGAAGATCACGATCTCATACCCCTGGGGGGACGAACAGCCGTACCTGATCGCGCTCGTCACCTCGACCGGAGTCGTCATTGAGTACGAGATCGCGGCGGCGGTCGAGACCCCGCAGGCGGACGGCGACCTGTTTGCCCTGATGGCCCTGCTCGGCCTCTACGTCGGTGTGATCCCGGTCGTCCTGGGCATGCTTCTGCTCCCGGCGATGCGCCGCTTCGACTCGCGCTGGATCCGCCTGGTGATGGCTGTTACCGTCGGCCTGCTCGCATTCCTCGCTGTCGACGCGACCCTCGAGGGGCTCGAGCTTGCGGGCGAGTCCGGAGGCGCCTTCGGCGGAAGCGAGCTGGTCTTGCTTGGCGCCGGCCTCGCCTACCTGGCGCTGACCGGAGTGGATCGGTTTTTGACGGCTCGCCGCGAGCGGCAAGGGGCGGGGGCGGGCGGAGCGTCGCTGGCGCTGATGATCGCGATCGGGATCGGCCTTCACAACATGGGCGAAGGCCTGGCGATCGGCTCCGCCTACGCGATCGGCGAGCTGGCGCTGGGCGCGGCACTGGTCGTCGGTTTCGCGATCCACAACACCACCGAGGGCTTCGCGATCGTCGCTCCGCTGATCCGCGAGCGGCGACCCTCGATCCCGAGCCTGCTGGGCCTGGGGCTGATCGCCGGCGCGCCCGCGATCCTCGGCGCAATGATCGGGGCGTCCGTGACAAACCCCGAGCTGTCGGCTCTGCTCTTGGGGCTCGGGGTCGGCGCCGTCGTCCAGGTGATCGTGCAGATCGCTCCCTCGATGCGCGACAGCCGGGGGCGCGCCCTTGACGCGCTTACCGCCGCCGGGATCGCCGCCGGGGCGATCGCCTTCTATCTGACCGGCCTGCTGATCACCGTTTAGGACCGCCGATGGCCCACTCGGGATTCAGACGTGGACCGGATTCCCTCCAAAGCGAGGCCGTCGAGGACTACGCCAAGGCCCTGCACGCCCTGGCGGAGCGCAAGGCGGGCCCGGTCACCACGTCGGCGCTGGCCGATCGCCTGGGAGTCTCGCCCGGGTCGGTCACCGCGATGCTGAAGCGGATGGGCGAGATGGGCTTGGTCGAGCACGAGCCGTATCGGGGCGCGCAGCTGACGGGCGAGGGCGACCGGGTGGCGCTGGAGGTGATCCGGCACCATCGCCTGCTGGAGGCGTACCTGAGCGATGTTCTCGGGATGCCGTGGGATCGCGTTCACGACGAGGCCGAGGTGCTGGAGCACTACATCTCCGAGGAGCTCGAAGAGCGAATCGCCGCGGCGCTCGGCGACCCTGCGCACGACCCTCACGGCGATCCGATTCCCTCACGAGATCTCGATCTCTCAACCCAGCGCGGGACATCGCTGGCGGAGGTGGCAAGCGGCGCCGCCGGGACCTTTGCCCGCGTTTCCGACTCCGATCCTGAGATGCTCCGCTACCTCGACGAGCGCGGGATCCGCCCCGGTGCGCGACTTACCGTTGGCGTGCGCGAGCGATTCGGCGGCTCGGTCATGATCAAGGTGGATGGGGCGGAGCACTCAATCGGCTCGGAGCTGGCGCGCCGGATGGTCGTTGAGCCGGCTGCTCCCGGATAGTGTTCGGGCCGTGGCGCTCGCTGACGAATTCCAGGCAATCCTTGACTCGCTTCCCGACGACTGGACGGACCTCACCTTCGACTTGCGGCTGCCGGACGAGGAGCGATACGTCGATGCGGCGGTGATCCTGACCCAGATCCACGCCCAGCCCTACTCGCACGCAGATTGGCACTGGCGGGTCAACGTCGCCCACACCTTCGGCCACGCCGCCGCCGCGCCGACCGTCAAAGGCACCTTGGCACTGCTCGACCAGGAAGGAGTCGAGGCCGAGCTGGTGCTCCGCGACTTCCGCCAGGGCAGGGCGGAGATCAAGGAGATGTGGGGGCGGCCAGAGTCGGTGCGTCGACAGTTTCGCCAGAGCCGCCGCCTTTAGTCAGTCGCGTGCGAAGCGGCGCCAGTTGGCCACGCGCCGCGGTTCGATAGTGCCGGGCCGAACGCCCGCCGCGAACGCGTCAGCGGCGCTCAGCGCCTCCATTTGCGCTCGCATGACGTCTTCGTCGAGCCCGGGGACGGCTTCCACAAGCGCGGCGAGCGCGGCATCCGGATCGTCGGCGGCGAGCTCATAGCCGCGCTCGACGCCGGCGCGAAGGCCTGCCACCAAACCGGGCTCTTCCTGCGGCAGGTCAGCCCTCGCGACCACAACCAGCTCAGGGAACGGCCTCGCGGCGCGTCCGCCGACCCGGAACTCGCGCGTGGGAACGCCGAGCTCGCGCAGCGCCACGCCCTCGGCGTTCCAGAAAGCGGTGGCTGCGTCCACGCGCTCGGCGGCCAGCGCCGCAACGGAGTCGAAGCCGATCGTGATCCGCTCGACTGCGCCTGGATCGCCCCCGTCCGCGGCCATGATCGCGTCCAACACGAGGTCGTCGGACGGCAGGCCCGTGACGCCCACCTCGAGGCCCTCCAGATCGCTGGGACGACCTACGCGCTCGCGGTCGCCGGCGATCACGGCTGCCAGCGGGACCTGAACGAGCGCCGCCACGGCGGTCAGATCAAGGCCCCGATCGCGAGCCAGCCCGAAGTCGTTGATGTCGAGCACGGCGAACTCGGTCCGTCCGGCCTCGAGAAGCTTGGGAGCGTCGGTCGAGTCGCCCGGCGCCCGGACCTTCAGGTCGATGCCGGCTTCGGCGAAGTAGCCGCGTTCGAGCGCCGCATAGAGACCCGCGTGGACGGCGTTCGGGGTGAAGTCGAGCACGACGGTCGCCTCGTGCGAGGCGCCCGGTTCCGCACCATCCTTGCCGCAGCCAGGGGCCGCGAGGGCAAGGATGGCCGCCAGCAGCGCGACCATCGATCTCATTGACCGGGAAAGGGTAACCGGCACCGCGCCCGCCGGGCGACGACCTGATCTGCGGCGGCAAGGGGCGGGATCGGATTCGCGGCGGCGCGGGCGACGACATCATCCACTCCGGCTTCGGGCGGGACTACGTCAGGGGCGGGCCCGGCCGGGACACGATCGACGGCAAGCGCGAACGCCGACCGCGATAGATAGACTGCCGCCGCCGCGCTCCACGTGGGCGCCCGGATTCTTCGAACACGACCAGGAGGTAGAAGACCAGTGCAGGATCGAGGTCTGGCCGCTTACATCGCAGAGTTGCTCGGGACGCTGTTTCTGACCTTCGTGGTCGGCGTCGTCATCACGCTGTTCGTGGCGAGCTCCGCCGATGCCCAGACAGGCTCCGACTACGCCGTCGTCGGCCTCGTGCATGCGCTGATGCTGTTCGGACTGATCATGGCGTTCGGGGCCGTGTCCGGTGGTCATTTCAACCCTGCCGTCACGCTCGCCGCGGCCGTTCAGAAGCGGATCGACCCGGTTGACGCGGTTGTCTACGTCCTCGCCCAGCTCTCCGGGGCTGTGCTTGGCGCCCTCCTCACCAAGGCGATCCTGCTCGACGAGGGCCGCGCCCTGGGTTACGGCAACGTCGAGGTCACCGGCCTGCTTGGTGGCAACTTCCCGGGCTTCGTCGTCGAGGGGCTGGGCACGTTCCTACTGGTCCTGGTCATCCTCGCCGTGGCCATGAACCCGCGAGCGCGCCAGGAATGGGCGCCCTTCGCGATCGGCTCCACGCTTGGCTTCGTCGTGATGATCTTCGGCCCGTTGACCGGCGGCTCGGTCAACCCCGCCCGCTGGTTCGGCCCCGCACTGATTGGTGACGGCCTCGAGGGGTCGGACCTGCTGCCGTTCGTGCTCGGACCGCTGGCCGGTGCCTTGCTGGCGGTGGCGGTCTACCGGTTCGTAATCGCCGGACCTCAGTTTGCCGAAGGGCCCGAGCCGGCCACCACCGGCGCACGGGCGGTGGGCCAGGCCGTCAAGGACGCCGAAGTCCGCGCGCGCAACAAGTAACGTCGGCGCCGTGAGGCGCGTCACATTCTCGCGTAACTACACGCTCTCGCTTTCGCGGACGTGCCGCTGCGTCTGCAAGTACTGCGCGTTCGCGACCCGCAAGGCCCACCTCTATTCGCCGGAGGAGGTCGATGAGCACTTGGATGAGGCCGTCCGGCGTAACGCCAAGGAGCTCTTGATCCTGACCGGCGAGCAGCCGGAGGTGAACGTCGAGGTCGCGAAACGCCTGCGCAGCTACGGGCACGCGGACTTCGTCTCCTACGTGGCCTGGGCATGCGAACGCGCGCTCGAGCGCGGTTTGCTTCCCCACACCAACCTCGGGGC
>JALZKA010000123.1:0-827 GCA_030859475.1 Actinomycetota bacterium | reverse complement strand
GCCCTGGATCGCCCGGACCTGCGCCGCCTTCGCGAGGTGACGGCTTCCCAGGGCCTGATGCTGGAGTCGATCTCGGAGCGGCTGATGAAGACCGTCCACGCAGGCTCTCCCTCCAAGCACCCCGAGGTGCGCATGGCGACGATCGATGCAGCGGGCGAGCTGCGGATTCCTTTCACGTCCGGGATCTTGGTCGGGATCGGCGAAACTGAGGAGGAGCGCATCGCCTCGCTGGAGGCCCTCGCGGCCTCGCACGATCGCCATGGCCACCTGCAAGAGGTGATCCTCCAGAACTTCGTCCAGCATCCGCGCTATTACGGGCGGGAGGTGGCCGAGATAGCGGATCGGGCAGCGCGGGAGCGCTGGGCTCACGAGTCGTCTTCACCCACCGGCGGCGCGGCGCTCCCCACGTGGGCCACCCCAATCGCCCTCGCAGACATGAAACGGCTGGTCGCCGAGTCGCGGCGGCTGATGCCGGACGTCGGCGTTCAGATCCCGCCGAACCTGGCGGATTGGTGGGACGAGCTGGTCGCCGCGGGGGCGACCGACCTTGGCGGGCTCTCAGCCAACGGCGACCACATCTCGCCCGAGCATGCGTTTCCCAGCCCGCACGAGGTCCGCAAGCGCCTGCGCCCGCAGGGCTATGCGCTGACCGAGCGGCTCTGCGTGTACCCGCAGTACCTGGATGCGAACTGGCTCGAGCAGGGGGTCCTCGATGCCGTCAAGGTTCGCTATTGGAGTTTCATCCCCCGCCGCGGGTCAGGCCGGCGGTCCGACCGGGAGATCGATCCCGAGCTGGCGCCCGCCGCGATCGAGAAGGGCAGCAGGGG
>JALZKA010000122.1 GCA_030859475.1 Actinomycetota bacterium | reverse complement strand
GTGACGGCGCGGCGCGCGGGGGGCGCGAGTTCGGTGTCGGCGGGCGCGATCGCGACCCGGTTGAGGATCGTGGTGAGGGCGACCCTGATCTCGAGCTCTGCGAGCGCTGAGCCGATGCAGCGGTGCGCGCCGCCGCCGAACGGCAGCCAGGTGTAGGGCTCGGGCGCCGCACCCAGGAAGCGCTCCGGCTCAAAGCGCTCGGGATCGGGGTAGACCTGCGGGTCGTGATGCAGGCCCCAGGCGTCGATCATGATCAGCGTTCCCGCGGGGATGGCGTGAGGGCCGATCGCGAACGGTTCCTCGAGAACCCTGCCCGCGGCCACCGGCAGCGGTGGGCGGATGCGCAGCACCTCTTTGACGAGCGCGCCGAGGTACTCCTCGTCGTTCTCGCGCGCGGCTTGCGTCGCCCGCTTGCACACGTCCGGGTTGTGGGCGAGCAACGTGGCGCCCCAGCCGATCGCGGCGGCCGTCGTCTCATGGCCGGCCCCGATGAGCGCCACCAGATCGTTGCGAAGGTCCTCGGAGGTCAGCGTGTTGCTCTCCTCGTCGCGTGCCTGGACGAGCATCGCAAGGACGTCGTCGCGCTCGGCGAGGCGGGAGTCGGCCCGGGTCATGGCGACCTGCTCGTCCAGCAGCGCGAACAGCCGGTCGCGATGCCGCCACCAAGGCCGGATCGCAAGGTTCAATCGCGAGCGCGTCTTCGTCTCCGGGAAGTACGTCAGCACCGCCGGCGTCGGTAGGGCCGCGACGAACGCCGCGAGCTCGCGCACCCGCCGGGGCGGCGAGCGCCGCGGGGTGAGCCGCCGGCTGAGACGGAGTCGCAGCGCGCCGAGCGGGTAGAACAGCGTGTTGTCGATGAGCCGGCGGAACTCCCGGCGCGTGTCCACGTCGGCCACGCCGAGGACCGCTTGCAGGATAACCTCGATCGTGACGTTTTGCGCGATTGGCAACACCGCCACCGTGTCGCCCGAGCGCCAGCGATCGACCTCCGCGTCCATCAGGCGCTGCATCAACTCCGCGTAGGCGCGGACCCGCTCGCCATGGAACGGCGGGAGCAAGAGCTTTCTTCGCGCCAGATGCTGGGCGGGCTCGAGCAGGAGCACGGAGCGGTCGCCGACCAGCGGGCGCACGGCGTCGTTGCCGTGGTGCTTGGCGAGCGGATCGCCCGTGAGCAGTCGCCGGATCGCGTCACGGTCGGTGGTGAGGACGATCGGCGCCATTGTGCCGGGTTTGATCGTGAACGTCGCCCCGAAGCGCTGGTGGCCGGCGCGCGTGAACTGGGGATAGCGCAAGCCCCACAGCACAGCCTGCGCCGGTCCCGGCAACCGGGGCCCGGGGGGGAGCGATGCCTTCGTCATGCGATGCGAGTATCTCCGATACCGTGCCGAGGCTCCGCTCGTGGACGAAATCGACCTCAGCACTGCCAGCCCGCCCGAGATCTACGAGGCGGTCAAGTCAATGGACTCCAAGGAGTTCGACCGGCTGATGGACGATCCTCAGAGCCGCCGCCTGATAACGAATGCCCTGGTCGGGCACATGGCGGGCCTCTTCCGGCCCGATCAGGCGGGGGACTTGGAGGCGGCAATCCAGATCAAGCTCTGGGACCGGCCCGGCGGCGGTTACGACCACTTCGAGATGCTGATCGCCGACGGCGTCTGCACGATCTCCGAAGCGCCAAGCCGCGAGCCGGCGATCACGCTGAAGATCCGGCCTGCCGACCTGCGGGCCATGCTCGCGGGCGAAACCGGACCGCGGCGGCTGGCGCTGCGCCGCCGCCTGACCGTGCTGGGCGACCTGAAGCTCGGCGCTCGCCTGCCCGATCTGTTCGCCCTTTAGCCGCCCTGAAGACTCACGCGCGCGCGAGCTCCCGCTCGAACACCATCTCGAACTCGAGGTCGTCGCCGCCCGATGTCGTCTTGTCGAGCCGCATCGTGGCCGCGCGGCCCCGGAGCTTCAGGGTCGCCATCTGGTTGTTGAACAGTGGCCCCTCGACGAAGCGCCAGCGAAGGTCCGGATCCTGGACGCCCGCCATGCGAGCCAGGGCGCGCCCGATCGCGTGCCCCAACTTGGACGTGGCGACCCGCATCATGCGCTTCTCCGAATTGCCCAGGGGGTTTCGCATCGGTGAGCAGACAGCCTGATAGACGGCGCTCTCGACGCCCGCCGAGCGCGGGAACGCGACCTCGGTCAGGTACGCGTGGTGTACGTCGCCACCAAGGAGCACGATCGAGCTTGGCGCCTTGCCTCGCGCGCCGGACCCGACCTCGCAGAGCAGCTTGGTCATCCGCTCGAACGACATCCCGAACGCCGCCCAGTGCTCCAGGTCGACCGCACGCCGGATGCGCTCGCCCAGGTTTGCCCACAGCTTGCCCCAAGCGCCGTCACAGACAGCCTCGTTCCACGCCTCCACGTAGTGGAGCCCGTGGCCGAGCAGGAACGGGAGGGAGGAGCCGATCACCAGGTGGTCGAAGTCGCCGGTCGCCTTGTCGACGATCCAGTCCCACTCGTCGTCGTCGAAGATCGAACGGCGGTCTTCCTCGAGCACGCGGCCACCCCGGGAGTCCATCATGATCAACCGCGTTCGCCCGATGTCGCGATAGGTACTCCAGCGGGTGCCCGCCGATTCCTCGTCAGCCTTCGCCGCGAATTCGCTCAGCATTTCGGCCGTGTCTCCTTCGGCGCTTATGACCCGCTGATACAGCTCATTCTCGGCCAGCTCCCCCGGCGAGAGGTTGCCGATGTGCTGGTAGACCCAGTAGCTCATGAAGCCGCCGAGGATTCGATCGCGCCACCACGGCTTGCGGCGCATATCCGCCACCCAGGAGCGTGAGATGTTCCAGTCGTCGTGCATGTCGTGGTCGTCGAACACCATCGAGCTGGAGACCGTCGACAGCAGCCAGCGGATCACCGGGTCGCCCCACGCCTCCCAGTAGAGCCGCGTGTACTCCTCGAAGTCGGCGACCTCGTCCAGCGGCGCTTCGTCGTCACTGGGATCCGCACCGCGGCGTTCTTCGATGACGTCGGCGACCGTCGGCGGCACCTCGTCGGCGTAAATCTGATCGCCCAGCATGAGGATCGCCTCGGGAAAGTCGCTGCGATCGCCCGCCAGCATCTGCCGGGCCAGGACGTAGAGGGCGTCGACCTCGCGACCCCGCTCATCCTCGTCCTTGCTGAGGGTGTACGGCGGCTCGTGGGGGAGCGATACCCGGCAAGAGGCGAAGACGACGTCGACCTTGCCATTCGGGTCGAACGTCCCGATCGCGCTCGGGGGAAACTCGGAATCCGCCGGAGGCCAAGCTCGATCGCCGTCGAGCGCCACCTCGTATTCGCTGACGTTGCCGGGTTCGAGGCCGTTGATGCACACGAGCGCGTAGTGGTGGCCCGCGACCTCGAAGGTCCGCTGGACTCGATCGAGGATCGCGACCTCGCAGGGATTGTCGGTCTCCACCCAGATGGTCGCCTCGGTGCCGCTGGCGTAGCGCATCAGGGGGCCTAGGATCAGCTCTGCCATCTCCTCCCGCATTACCCGAACGACGACTTGGCTACCGTCACTCACAGGGATGAAGACGAACCCGAGAGCACGCGGGCTGCTGGCTTTGGCCGGCGTGACGGCGTTCATCGGCGGCTGTGGGGGAAACGAGGAGGCAGCTGCCCCGGTGCCCCGGGCCGTGACTCCAGCTCCTGCACCGGTGGCCGCACCCCCCCCGAAGCCGCGCACGCTCGAGTTTCCTCGCAGCGGCAGCCCGATCGTCACGGTCAAGCGCGGGGAGCGGGTGGCACTCTACGACGAGCCGGGCGGCGAGCTTCTGGAGCAGGTGCGCGACGAGACCGAGTTCGGATCGCCGACGGTGTTTTCCGTGAGTCGCGAGCGGGACGGCTGGGCGGCGGTCCCGACGGCGCACTTCGAAAACGGTCGACTCGTCTGGATCCGGCTGGACCCGAAGCGGCTGCGGGCCGGAAGCTTGCACACGGAGATCGAGATCGACCTCTCCGAGTACCGCGCCACGCTCCTTTACAAGGACAGGGAGATATCAACCTTTTCCGTATCGATCGGAACGCCCACGGCGCCCACCCCGACCGGGAGCTTCGCGGTCACCGACACTTTCCGCGGCGGGCTGAACCCCGCCTACGGCTGTTGCGCGGTGGCGTTGACCGCACGCCAGATCCGCTTGCCGTCCGGCTGGCTGGGTGGCGACCGGATTGCGATCCACGGCACCAGTGGACCGCTCGGAGCCGCGATCTCCCATGGGTGCGTGCGGGCGGCAGATGAGGACGTTGACTACCTGGTCGAGACGGTCCCGCCGGGGACGCCGGTGAGCATCGAGGGATAACTCCGCCCCGGAGCAGGTCGTAGGCTGGGAGACATGGACCTTCCCGTGCTTTCAGCGGATAACCGCACGATGGCCGCCTACAACGCCGCCAGCCGCGTCCCGCTGGTCGGCAAGGGCATCTTCTCGCGCGTGGTGCAGGTGACCGCGCCCTACTTCGCGACGATCCCCGCGACGGTCGAATCGGTCGAGCCGGGCAGGGGAGTCGTCCGCATGCGACACCTGCCGTGGGTGCGAAACCACCTGGGGACCGTCCACGCCATCGCCCTTTGCAACCTGGCGGAGATGACGATGGGAATCACGGCCGAGGCAACCGTGCCCGCCGGCCATCGCTGGATCCCGAAGGGGATGACGGTCGAGTACCTGGCAAAGGCACGCGGCACGATGCGAGCGACCGCGACGCTGGACCTCCCCGGCGAGACTTCCGACGGGATTGAGATTCCGGTGGCGATCTCGATCACCGACCCTGAGGGCACCGAAGTCTTGACTGGCGAGATCCGCCTCTGGATCACCAAGTCGCCGTAAAGCACGGGGTGCGTGCATCGCCCGGGGCCGCTGTTACAGTCCAGCCGGACTGTTTATGGAGGCGATCCCTGAGCAAAAGCCGCTGCGGCGAACCCAGGCCGAGCGCCGCCAGGCCACGCGCTCAGCGCTCCTTCAGGCGACGATCGATTGCCTGCTCGAGTACGGCTACGGGCACACCACCACCACGCGGGTGGTGGAACGGGCGGGAGTCTCACGTGGCGCGCAGGTCCACCACTTCCCGACCAAGGCCGAGCTGGTCGCGGAGGCGGTCGGTCACCTTGCTGCGCTACGCGCCGACGAGATCCGGGACGAGCTGGAAAAGCTTCCCGAGGGCAGGCGGCGGGCGGAAGCGGCGCTCGACCTGATCTGGAAGGTGCACACCGGCCCGCTCTTCACCGCTGCCATGGAGCTGTGGGTCGCGGCGCGCACCGATGGCGAGCTGCGGCGCCATCTGATGCCGATCGAGCGCAAGGTGAACGCCCGGATCATGGCGGACGCGTCGTCCCTGTTCGGTGACCAGGAGGCCGAGGGCGACATGCCCGCGTTGCTCTTGACCGCGCTGTCGGCCGCGCGCGGGCTGGCCTGGGGAGCGATCCTGCTGGGCCCGCGCAGCCGCTCTTCAGCCGAGGAGCAATGGCAGGCCGTGAGGGCCCAGCTACTGCGACTGCTCGCGTAGCTCGCGTTTCAGCACCTTGCCGGTCGCGTTGCGGGGCAGCTCGTCGATGAACACGACCTCGCGCGGGATCTTGTAGCGAGCCAGGTTCCGGCGGACGTAGTCCTTGAGCTCGTCCTCGCTCGGCGATCCGGAGGCGCTCGCCACGACGAACGCCCGCAGACGCTTGCCGAAGCTCTCGTCGTCGACGCCGATCACCGCCGCGTCGTCGATAAGCTCGTGCTGGATCAACAGCTCCTCGACCTCCTGGGGAAACACGTTCTCGCCGCCGGAGACGATCATGTCGTCGTCGCGGCCATCGATGAAGAGCCGGCCAGCGGAGTCGAAGTGGCCGACGTCGCCCGAGGACATCAAGCCGTCGATCACCTCCTTGCCGGAGCCGTCGGTGTAGCCGCCGAACTCGATGCCGTTGGAGACGAAGATCCGGCCCGTCTGGCCGGCCGGCACCTCATTCCCGTCCTCGTCAAGCAGGCGGACCTGGGTGCCCAGCGTCGTGTGCCCCACCGTGGTCGGGGCCGCGCGATGGTCGGCGGGCGTGGAGATCGACGCGTAGGCGACCTCCGTCGAGCCATAGAGGACATAGAGGATCTCGCCGAACGCGTCCTGCGTCGCGGTGGCGACCGCCCCGGGCAGCTGCGAGCCGCCGCAGAAGATGATCCGCAAAGCGGAGGTGTCGGCTGCCGCGATTCGCTCGGGGCCCAGCTCCAGGGTCCGCTGAAGCATCGCCGGGACGACGATCGCCACCCGGGCGCGCTCGCTCACAAG
>JALZKA010000032.1 GCA_030859475.1 Actinomycetota bacterium | reverse complement strand
GAGGAGGAGCTGGAGGATGCCGGCGCCCTCGACGAAGAGCGGGCGAGTGGACCGCGGGAGGATCTAGCCGAAGCGCCGCTCGAGCCCGGGCCGGTCGACGAAGAGCCCTCAGGCACCGAGCCGGCCCGCGCCGATCAGGGCGCCGACGACGTGCTCGAGGAGACCCCGGCAGACGACGTGCTCGAGGAGACCCCGGAGTTCCTGCGGGACAACCCTGACGACGACGAGCTTTGGTTCGAGCAGGGCGAGCCCAAGGACTTCGACTTCAAGTAGGGCGCCGCCCGCGCCCCGCCGTTTACTCCTCCTGGGGCCTTGAGATGTAGCCGCGCGTGCGGGCGGCGTCCACGACCCGCTCGATGCCCAGCAGGTAGGCCGCCTCGCGCAGATCGAGCCGCTCCTCCTTGGCGCGCTGGGAGACCTGGCGGAACGCCCGGCGCATGATGTTGCCGAGCTTGTCGTTGACCTCGCGCTCGTCCCACTGGAAGTGCTGCAGGTTCTGCACCCACTCGAAGTAGGAGGCGACGACGCCGCCGGCGTTGGCCATCAGGTCGGGGATGATGTAGGTGCCGTTCTCCCTGAGGATCTGATCCGCAGCCGGGGTTGTCGGGCTGTTGGCGCCCTCGATCACGACCTTGCACTCCATCCGGTCGGCGTTGCCCTCGTGGATCATGCCGCCGAGCGCCGCCGGGATGAAGACGTCACAGGGAACAGCAATCAGGTCGTCCGGGTCGATCTGCTCGACGTTCGGGAACTCGCCGATCGGATTGCCCTCCCCGAGGTGCTTGTGAAGCGCGTCGGCGTCGATGCCGTCGTCGGAGCGGATCGCCCCGTTGACATCGGACACGGCGATCATCGTCGAGCCAAGCTGCTGCATGATCCGCCCCGCCCAGGAGCCGACGTTGCCGAAGCCCTGGATCACGAACTTGGTGTCAGCCGGGCTCAAGCCCAGCCCGGGGGCGGCCTCGCGGAACATGTAGATGCAGCCGCGGCCCGTTGCCGCGTCGCGGCCCTGGGATCCCTCCAGGGACAGCGGCTTGCCGGTGACGATCGCAGGGGTGTGGCCGTGGAGCTTGCCGTACTCGTCCATCATCCAGGCCATGACCTGGGCGTTGGTGTTCACGTCCGGCGCCGGGATGTCGCGGGTCGGCCCCAGCACCTTTTCGATCTTGCTCATGAACGAGCGGGTGATCTTCTGGAGCTCGTCCTGGGAGAGGTCGCCGGCGGGGCAGTTGACGCCGCCCTTGGCGCCGCCGAACGGGACCCCGGCGACCGCGGTCTTCCAGGTCATCAGCGAGGCCAGCGCCCGCACCTCGTCCACATCCACCTCGGGGTGAAAGCGGACTCCGCCCTTGTACGGGCCGCGGGCACCGTTGTGCTGGATCCGGTAGCCGGAGAAGGTGTGGATCTTGCCGTCTGAGAGCTTGACGGGGATCTGGACGGTGACCTCGCGGTAAGGCGTCCAAAAGACGGTGCGCACGTCTTCGGCGAGGCCCAGGTGGTCGCACGCCTTGTCGAAGTAGTGGCGGACAATGTCGAGGTTCGAGACCTCGGCCCGCTGCCCCGGCTTGCTCTGGCCGGCCTCGCTCGCTTCCTTCTCCTCCTGCTCGGTCGCGATCGCGGAGCGGTCGGTCTCTTCGTCGGTCGCGGTCCGCGTCTCAGCCATGTGTCCTCCTTCGGCAAGAACCCGTACGGCACGATCCTTTCACACCCATGTGGCCGCGACCTACAATCGTCCGGACCTGGGGCCATAGCTCAGTTGGTAGAGCGCCTGCCTTGCACGTAGGAGGCCGCCGGTTCGAATCCGGCTGGCTCCACTTCTTCTTCCGCTACCGGGGGGCTTACCTCCGCAGATCCGAATCGACGGTAGTTCGCGGCGTATCGAATTCCGGCCCGTTGGTTGTTGCGCGGGGAGTCGAGGCGTAGGTGGATCAGACTGCGGCCTTGCCCGAGCTCGTCGGCCGACACGTAGTAGCAGTACCGAGTGGTGGCGTCGTAGATTGCGATCCAGTCCACGGTCTCGGCTGTGTACTTCTTCGTCATTCGAACCTTGCCGTTGGTCAACGAATGAGATCCGCATCGGACCTGTATCACGTGGCCATCCGACGTTGCGTGTTTCACCTGAACCCGATGAAGCTCGGACGCCCGATAGGCGATGAGATCAAAGTCGCAGTCTTCCCCGAATGGAATCGCGATTCCGTAGCCTCGCTCTGACAGGTCAGCGGCAACCTTCAGTTCCGCCAAGTCTCCTTTTCTCTTCAGCGGCGCCACCGGATCTCGTGTCGATCGTAGGGGAGGAACGGCGGGGTGTTCCCCAGGAAATGCAACAACACTGAGACAAGATTCTCCCCACCGGAAACGCTCGACCTAGCCGCTGGCCGCTCTACGCGGGTCCCGGCTACCTAGTCAGGTGCCTAGCCTGTCAGCTACGCCAGCGGTCGCATCATCTTCTGGACGAAGCGGGGCGGGAAGGTCATCACCGTCTGATCTTCATGGCGAACGAGAAATCCCGCCGCCCACTTCGCGCCGCGCCAGCTCTTCGGGATGCCGCCCTTCATGAACAGGCCCTCGCGCGCCGCCCTTGCGCTGTCGGTGAGGAACTCCTCGAGGTTCAGAGCGGGAGAGACGTCGCAACCCAGGTGGATCGGCTCCCCGCTGGTATTCCGAATCGCATGTACAACTCCAGGCTTCACTATCGCCTTGCCGTCCTCGGGTCGCATCGTGTGCCAGGTGCCGTCGACGAACGCCTCCATCTCGCCTTCGATCGCGAACCAGGCTTCCTCCTGGACGGGGTGATAGTGCTTGGGCAGCGCCCCGCCCGGCTCCATCCAGGTCTGGACGAACAGGTCGTCCCCCCTGCGCTCAAACTCGTACCGGGTGCCGTGGACCGGGTCGACGACTGGCTCGGCGGTGCCGCTCATGACTGCTCCTCTTGATGGTTGACTGGCGGAGACTAGCCCCGGTGGCGATCGGGGCTGCGGGACCAGGGCTATCCTGGCCGGGTGAGGATGCTGCAATGGAGTGCGCTGGCGGCCGCGTTGGCCGCGATCTCCCTTGCAGGAGAGAACCCCACAGGCACCCCGGCGGCTGTGGCGAGCGAGCCGGCGCCGCGCGAGATCACGTCCGACGAGGCCCGCGCTTGGAAGCCGCGCGTCGACATCGCCCGTCAATACGCCAACTCGCGCGCCGGCAGGGTCACGTTCGCCGCCTTCGACATGAGGGGGCGTTTCCACCGCTTCGACGGCAACCACAGCGTCCCGATGGCGAGCACGTTCAAGGTGATGCTGATGGTCGCTTACCTGCGCCAGCGCTCGGTCGCGGGCCGCGAGCTGACCGATTCGGAGCATGCACTGATCAAGCCGATGATCCGCCGGTCCGACAACGAGTCGGCGACCCGGATCCGGGACATGCTGGGCCGGGGCCCGATCGACCGCCTCGCCGACAAGGCGGGCATGCGGAGCTTTCAGTGGCATGCGATCTGGGGCTACTGCCGCACGACGGCGCGCGACCAGGCCCTGTTCATGCGCAATCTGGGTAGCTTCGTGCCAAGGCGCCATCGCCAGTACGCGCTCCACCAGCTTGCCGAGATCGTGCCTTCGCAGCGGTGGGGGATTGGGAAGGTGGACCTGCCGCGGTCCTGGAGGCTGCACTTCAAGGGCGGATGGGGTTCGGGCTCAGGCGCGGTCGATCATCAGGTCGCGCTGCTGCGCAACGGCCCCCGGCGAATCGGCCTCGCCGTGATGACCGAGGGGAACGTTGACCACGATTACGGGAAGCAAACTCTCAAGGGAGTCTTCCGCCGGCTCTTGCGCGGCCTGCCCGGCTAGCGCCGGTCGTCCGGCGGGCTGTTGATCGCACCCCAGATGGCGATACCCAGCAGGGCGACGATCGCGAGCGACGGGACGATCAGGATGTTGAAGCCGTCCTGGGCCAACACGACTAGCGTCATGCCGCCGAAGAACAGGACGAAGACCAGCCCGCCGATCAGGATCGCGGCTCTGGTGGAGGGGTCCATCTACATAGCCTTCCTCATCTACGTCGCCCTCGGGTTCAGCGCCGGATCGCGGCGCCCCAGGATGAACAACCTGATCAGCGCCAGGCCGAACAGGAAGCCGCCCACGTGGGCGAGGTAGGCGACGCCGCCGCCGTCCAGGCCACCGGCACCCAGCTGTCCCAGGGCGGGCAGGAACTGGAGGGCGGCCCAGATGCCGAGCAGGATCATCGCGGGGATCTCGATCATCGTCACGAAGAAAACGATGAAGACAAGCGTCAGCACCCGAGCCTTCGGGTGGAGCAGTATGTAGCCGCCTAAGACCCCTGCGACAGCCCCGCTGGCTCCGATCGTCGGCACCGTGGAGGTCGTGTCGACAAGGGATTGCGCGTAGACGGCCATCGCCCCCGCCAAGAGATAGAAGAGCACGAAGCGGATCCGGCCCATGCGGTCCTCGACGTTGTTGCCGAACACCCACAAGAACAGCATGTTGCCGATGATGTGAAGCCAGCCGCCGTGCATGAACATCGACGTGAGGATCGTCACCCAGAACACCGCCGACTCAAGGTCGACGACCTCGCCCCCTTGTTCCTCCACCTGGCGGCGGTCGGCCGATCCCTCGCAGACCAGCGGCTGGTCGAGCTTGCGCACCGTGGCGCGGTCACCGCGGACTATGCCGCACTCCTTGCCGGGATGCGTGAGCCGGTACGGGACCGCGCCCAGCTCCAGAATCCGCTCGTCATACTCCGAGAGCCCCGCCAGGTTGGGGGACGTGCTGGAGTCGGGATCCTCCGACCAGGAGATCTGCCAGACGAAGACGGCGACGTTGATCAGGATCAGGACGACGGTGACGATGGGAAACCGCAGCGTCGGGATGTTGTCTTTGATCGGGAGCAGGGGGAAAGGAGCCTAAACGCCCTTGTCACCATTGGAGGAGTGGCCCAGGCCCGAACAGCCCACCCCTGGAACGACACTGACGTCCTGGACGTTCGCGCTGCCCGGTTCAACCAAGGCGTAACCGGGCTCGTCGCCCTGAGCGGCGCCGTCCTCGGCTGGCCCCTCGTGTGGGCGCTGATGGCCGCTCAGCTAGCGATTGGCCTGACCTTCGGACGGCGCTTCTGCCTGCCGTGCCTGACCTATTTCACCGTCATTCAGCCCCGGTTCGGGGAGGGCGAGCTCGAGGACTCTCGGCCGCCGCGCCTCGCGAACATGATGGGCGTCGCCTTCCTCGGATCAGCCGCGGCCCTCTGGTGGCTGGGGGCTGAAGGTGCCGCAACCGCAATCGGTGCCTTGGTCGCGATCTTGGCCCTCCTCGCGGCTTCGACCGGTTTCTGCGTCGGCTGCGAGATCTACCGGCTCGGCGCGAGGATGCGGGGCATCTCCGCCAAGCATCACGACCGCCTGGACCCCGCCGACCTGCCTACCTTGAACGGCGCGCCGCGAGCGCACGTCGAGTTCACCCATCCGCTCTGCTCCGACTGCCAGGCTTGGGAGCGGAAGTTGGCCGCGCGTCCAGAGCCGTTCGTCCGGATCGACGTGCGCGAGCGCCCCGACCTTGCGCGCAAGTACGGGATCGCGATCGTCCCCGCGGTCTTCACCGTGGACCCTGACGGCGCGGTCCTGGAGCGTCTGGCCTAGCTGTGAGTCAGGCCGCGGCGGCTTTCGCCGCGGCCTCGTCCGCGTGATACGAGCTGCGGACGAGCGGGCCTGAGGCGACCGCGTCGAAGCCCATCCCGTAGGCCGCTTGCTCGAGGGCCTTGAACTCGTCCGGGTGCCAGTAGCGCTCGATCGGCAGGTGGTTCTCCGTCGGGCGCAGGTACTGGCCGACGGTCAGGATCTGGACGTCGTGCTCGCGCAGGACGCCGAAGGCCTCGATCATCTCCTCGAACGTCTCGCCCAGGCCGACCATCAGCCCTGACTTGGTCACTACCTCGTCGCCGCCCATCTCCTTGGCCATCCGCAGCACTCGGGCGGAGCGCCTGAAGCTCGAGCCACGCCGAGCTTTCGGATAAAGGCGCGGGACCGTCTCGACGTTGTGGTTGAAGACGTCGGGCCGCTCGTGAATCACCTTGGCGAGCGGCATCTCCTGCCCGCGGAAGTCGGGGGTCAGGATCTCTACCTTGCACCCCGGCGCCATCTGGCGGATCGAGCGGACGACGCCGACGAACGCACCGGCGCCGTAGTCAGGCAAGTCGTCGCGGTCGACAGATGTGATCACCGCGTGGACCAGTCCCATCCTCTTTACCTGGTTGGCGACCCGCAGCGGCTCGAGCGGGTCGTTCCAGGTCGGGACGCCGGTCTGCACGTTGCAAAAGCCGCACCGCCGGGTGCAGACGTCGCCCAGGATCATGAACGTCGCGGTGCCGCGCTCCCAGCACTCGCCGACGTTCGGGCAGGCGGCCTCCTCGCAGACGGTGTGCAGGTTGTCGGCGTCGATCGCCTGCTTCAGCTTGCGGTAGGTCGGCCCACCAGGGGCGGGAACCTTGAGCCACGGAGGCTTGCGGCCGCGAAACGCGAGTCCGCCCGCGCTCTCGGTGCCGCCAGGCTTCGCCCGGGAGCGGGTGACGTGCTTCGCCTCGACCTTCACGCGGTCCACGTTAGCGCGGCGGCCAGGGCTCATCGGCGCCACCGTCGCTTGCGGGTAGACCGCTTGCGCCTGACCGCGATTCCCGCTCCGATGCCGACCGCCGCAAGGCCGGCCGCGATCAGGCCGGGGTGCGCCCGGAGCCGTCCGAACTCGGCCTCGACAGTAGGCCAGAGGCGGTCGTCCAACACCTCGCCGGCGGCCTCGGGCGTGGCCGGCATCCGGTCGACCGGGATCCTCGGCCCGAAGGCGACCCGGACGGTGCGGGGTCTTGGCAGCGGCCCGATGAAAAGCTTCTCCGTGCCGGTGATCGCGGCGGGAACCAAGGGTGCGCCGGTCTCAAGCGCCAATCGCACGGCGCCGCGCTTCGGAGGGCCGAGCTCCTGCGGATCGCGAACCCGCGTGCCCTCCGGGAACAGCGAGAGCAAACCGCCTTGGGCGAGGATCACGCGCGCCGTTTCGAGCGCCTCGGCGTCGGCGCTCCCGCGCTGGACGGGGAAGGCGCCAAGGCCGATCAGGAGCTTTCCCTTGCGCCCCTCGAAGAGCTCCGACTTGCCCATGAACCGCAGGTGGCGCTTCGTTCCGGCAGCCAGGAAGAACGAGTCGAAGAAGCTCTTGTGGTTCGGCGTGATGATCGCCGCTCCCTCCGCCGGCACGTTCTCGGTCCCCTCGACGCGAAGCCCCCAGCAGAGCCGCATGAACGGGACCGCGGCGCCACGGACCACGGCGTATAGCGGCCGGGAGACGCCCTTCCCGCGCGCGCGGGCGTGGGCTTCCTCGTAGTTCACACGTGGGCTCCGGCGATCCGCGCGGGATCGACGTCAACCGCCTCCCGGCTGAAGGTCCGCCCGAACTGGCCGACGAGCGCCGCCGCGAAGGCGTCCATGTCCTGCTCACCGCCCAGCTCGCGCCCCACCGAGGTCATTCGCACGCCGTCGATCGCGCACGGGACGATCCACTCGAACGGCTGCAGGTCGTTGTTCACGTTGATCGCGAGCCCATGGGTCGTGATCCCCTTGTTGACGTGGATCCCGATCGAGCCGATCTTTCCGGCGACGCCGCCCCGAAGGCTGGCGGGCCCGACCGCCGTTCGCTGCGGCCCGACCTCTCCCGGTGCGATCGGCGGTTCCCCCGCGGTCCACACCCCGGTGAGGCCCGGGAAGATCTGCGCGGGGATGCCGAAGCTCCCGAGCGTGGCGATCATCACGTCTTCGAGGCGCCGGACGAAAGAATGGACGTCGTTCTCGTAAGCGGCCAGGTCGATGATCGGGTAGGCGACGAGTTGGCCCGGGCCATGGTAGGTCACCTGGCCGCCCCGATCGGTCTCGGCGACCTCGATGCCCTGCATCCGGTACCAGTCCTCGCCCATCGGCAGGTGCGCCGGCTCGGATCGCCGCCCCTTCGTGTAGACGGGCGGGTGCTCCAGGATCAGGAGCAGGTCGGGGATCGTGCCCGCGATGCGCGCCGCCGCGAGGCGCTTTTGCTCGTCGCGAGCGTCCAGGTAGGGAACCTGGCCTGGGCGAACCACCCAAAGCTCCGGTCGCGGGGTCACAGCCGGGAGTCTTCCACTAGCCGCTATGCGCCGAGACGCTCGCGGGCGAGCGCGGTCGCGGCATCGAGCGGCGTCACGCTTTCGGTCGCCGCGCGGGCCAGGATCCGGTCCATCGTGCTCTCGATCCCCAGGGTCAGCTCCGTGGCGCGCCGGGCGCCATAGCCCTTGAGCTCCCGATAGACATTGATCAGCCCGCCGGCGTTGGCGATGAAGTCGGGGGCGAACAGGATGCCCCGCTCGTCGAGCGTGCGGTCCAGGACGGGGTCCGCCAGCTGGTTGTTCGCCGCTCCACACAGGATCCGGCATGCCAGAAGGTCGACGTTCTCGGCGTCGATCGCGCCCCCGACCGCGCAGGGAGCCAGGATCTCGACCTCCGCCTGGAGCGCTTCCTCGGGTTCCACCCATCGCGCTCCCAGCCGCTTCGCCAGGGTGCGCTTGCGGGGGTCGATGTCGGCGACGGTCAGCGCGGCCCCGGCCTGTGCGAGCCCGCGGGCCAGATTCCAGCCCACATGCCCCAGGCCCACCACGCAGACCCGCCGCCCGGCGAGGCCGGAGCTGCCAAAGGCATGCTTGGCCGCGGCGCGCATTGCGGCCTGGACGCCCATCGCCGTGAAGGGGCTCGGGTCGCCCGCGCCGCCGCACTCGACCGGGAGCCCCGTCACATGCTCGGTGCGCCTGTGGATGCGGACCATGTCGGCCGTTGACGTCCCGACGTCCTCGGCGGTTATGTAGGCGCCGTCGAGCGACTCGACCAGGTCGCCGAAGTCATCGAGGATCGCGTGACGCTGATCGCCGTGGGGTGGGGGGCCCGGCGGGGCGCAGATCACGCCCTTGCCCCCGCCCAGGTCAAGGCCCGCGGCGGCCGCTTTGAGGGTCATCGCCGACGACAGCCGCAGGGCATCTTCCACGCCTTCGGATTCGTCGTCGTAATGCCACAGCCGAACGCCACCGAGCGCGGGCCCCAGCTTGGTCGAGTGGATCGCGACGACCATCCGGGCCTCGCTGCGCTCGCCGGTGCGCGCGGTGACCGACTCGTGCCCGAGCCCGGGGGACGCCGGCGCCGCGAGCGGGTTCATGACGCGCCTCCCGTCTCGAGACGCTCCTTGACCCGGCCAAGGAATCGCGCGGCTTCCGCCCCATCCAGCGCGCGGTGGTCCCAGGACATGGGCAGGAACCCCATCGGGCGGATCGCGATCGCGTCGCCGACGACCACCGCACGCTTGACGATCGCCTCCAGATCGAGGATCGCCACCTGCGGCTGGTTGATGATCGGCGTCGCCAGGACCGCGCCGAACTGACCAGGGTTGGTGATCGTGAAGGTGCCGCCCTGGACGTCGCCGGGCGCCAGCTTCTTGGTCCGCGCCCGCTCCGCGAGGTCCGCGATCGCGGCCGCCGTGCCTTCGAGCGAGAGGCGCTGGGCGTCCGGGATGACCGGGACGATCAGCCCCTCGTCCAAGGCAACCGCGATCCCGAGGTTCACGTGATCGTGAAGGACGAGCTCGTCGCCCTCGACGGAGGAGTTCAGCACCGGGAACTCCGCCAGGGTCTCCACGACCGCGCGCGCGACGAACGCCAAGTACGTCAGGGGCACACCGCGTCTGGCGTAGGCCTCCTTGAGCTCGGCCCGCCGGCCCGTGACGGCAGAGAAGTCCACCTCGACGATCGTGGTGCAGTGCGCCGAGGTCTGGAGTGAGCCGACCATGTGGTCGGCGATTGACTTGCGCATCGGGGTCATCGCCCGCCGGGTGCCGGCGCCGGCTTCGCTGGGGGCGGTGGCCGGGGCATCCGGCACATACGGCGACTCCGTGTGGAGCGGTCGCGATGGCCGCTCGGAAGCCGGCTCACCGCCGGGCCTCGCCTCGAGATGGGCGAGCAGATCCTTCTTGCGGACGCGCCCGCCGACTCCATGGCCCTCGACCTGGTGGACGTCGACGCCGTGCTCGGTAGCGATTCGCCGCACGACCGGAGAAACGAAGGCGGAGCGGTCGGCCTCGGACGCTCCGTTGGCACGCGGCGACGTCTCGCCGGCCGCGTCAGGTGCTGCCCCGTTGGGGGCGGGCGACGCGCCGGCGCCGGTTTCGATCCGGGCGATCGGGACGCCGACCGGCAATGTCTGACCCGGCTCCGCCAGGATCTCCGCCAGGGTTCCCGTGGCGGGACAGGGGATCTCGACGTCGATCTTGTCGGTCGTGATCTCGCACAGCGTCTCGTCGGCGGCGACCGCGTCCCCAACCGCCTTGCGCCACTCCAGGATCGTCCCTTCGCTGACTGAGATTCCCATCTGCGGCATCGCGACGTCGACCATCGTCCTAGTAGGAGCCGAGCTCATCGAGCGCCTCCTTCATGTCGTCCAGCTGGGGCAGGACAGCCTGCTCAAGCGGGGGGCTGAACGGAATCGGCACGTCGGGCGCGGTCAGGCGCCTGACGGGGGCGTCCAGGTCCTCGAACGCGTGCTGGGAGATCAGCGCCGAGACCTCCGCGCCGACGCCGCACGAGCGCGTGGCCTCATGCGCGACGAGCACCTTGCCGGTCTTTCTGGCGGTGGCCAGGATGGCCTCCACGTCAAGCGGGCAGAGCGAGCGCAAATCCAGGATCTCGACGTCTCCGCCGGTCTCGTCAACGGCCTTGGTCGCCAGGTGCACGCTCGAGCCGTAGGCGATCACGCTCACCTCCGCGCCCTCGCGCACCACGCTGGCCTTGCCGAGCGGCACGGTGTGCTCACCGCCGGGGACCTCGCCCTTGACCGAGCGGTAGAGGCCCTTGTGCTCGAGGAAGCAGACCGGGTTAGGGTCGCGGATGGCGCTCGTCAAGAGGCCCTTGGCATCCGCCGCGCTCGCCGGCGCCACCACCTTGAGCCCGGGCGCCTGCAGAAGCCAGGCCTCGGGGTTCTGGGAGTGAAACGGCCCGCCGGAGAAGCCGCCGCCCGAGGGCAGGCGGATCACCATCGGCACCGCGACCCCCTGCCGGTAGTGGAGCTTGGCGGCGACGTTGACCAACTGGTCGAACCCGCAGGAGATGAAGTCGGCGAACTGCATCTCGCAGACCGGCTTCAGGCCTTCGACCGCCGCGCCCACCGCCGCGCCGATGATCGCGTTCTCGGCGAGCGGGGTGTCGATCACCCGGCTCGCGCCGAACTCCTCGATGAAGCCTTCGGTCACCTTGAACGCTCCGCCGAAGGCGCCGATGTCCTCGCCCATGCAGATCACCGACTGGTCCGCCCGCATCTCTTCGCGAAGCGCGTCAGAGATGGCCTCCAGGTAAGTCATCTCACCGGTAGCCGCCGTGCTCGGCGCCTGGGTGGCCGCGCTCATGCCCCGGCCCCCGTCCCGTTGTGGCCGTTTTGGTCACGCCAGTAAGACCAAGGCGCCTGACCGTCCCCCAGCGCCTCGAAGGCAGTGGCGAAGACGCCGTCGGTGGCGTTTGCCCCGTCCGGCATCGGCGACGCGAGTGCCCGCTCGGCGCATTCCGCGATGTAGCGCGCGACGTCGCTGCGGATCTCCTCGACCTCGTCCTCGGTGAAGCCGTGCTCGGCCACCAGCCGCTTTGCGTAGAGGTCGATCGGGTCGCGCGCGGCCCACTCCTCGTGCAGGCCGGCCGGCACGTAGCTCATGTCGTCGTGGGCGCCGTGCCCGTGCATTCGCATCGTCAGGCACTCGATCAGGGTCGGGCCACCACCACCGCGGGCGCGCTCGACTGCGGCGTGGCTCGCCTCGAAGACGGCCTCGACGTCGTTGCCGTCAACGGAAACGCCGGGGAACCCGTAGGTACGCGCGCGCTCGACCGGGTCGACCGCGAACTCCAGCTCGTTCGGGGTGGAGTAGGCGAAGCCGTTGTTCTCGAGGATGAAGACGACCGGCAGACGGCTGACGCCGGCCATGTTCATCGCCTCGTGCCACTGCCCGTTCGCGGTCGAGCCCTCGCCGAAGTAGGTCATCGCCACCCGGGCTTCGCCGCGGGACTTGAAGGCAAGTGCCATCCCGGTCGCGACCAAAGCCATGTCGGGCAGCATGGAGACCATGCCCACGCATCCCAGCTTGCGGTCGCCGAAGTGCATATTGCCGTCGCGCCCGCCCGTCAGACCGCCCTCACGGCCCATGTAATTGGCGAGGTAGCGGTCCGGCGTTACCCCTCGGACAAAGTGCGCCCCAAGATCGCGGTGGAGTATGCACATCCGATCCCGCGGCCCGAGCGTGAATGCCGACCCCACGGAGATCGCTTCCTGGCCACAGCCGTCGTAGAACGAGCCCGGGATCTTGCCCTGCCGGTAGAGGGTGAGCCCACGCTCCTCGGCCGTCCGCATCATCGCCATGAAGCGCAGCAGCTCGCCGCGGTCCGAGTGGGTCAGCCGTCCCGTTCGCGCGGTTTCGCTCGCAGCCGCGGGCTCAATCGCGACAGCGCCATTCGTTCGCATCATCTCTCCGCCCTTCGTGTCTGGTCGGCTCCGGGGATCTCCCTCGGCCTTCCGGTCATCGCCGCCTCGGGATCTCCTCGGCGGCGCCTACTGGACGATGGGTGCCTGGGGATTTCCCGGCGCCCTATGTCTGGATTCGCCCGAGCTGGTGACTCGTGCGATTCCTTACACGCACTATACCCCGCCCTGACGACATTTCAATCCTGACTCTTGACGAGGAGGTCACCGGCGGGTGGCCGCGCCCGCGCCCGCTCGGCGCGCTTGCGAGCTCGCCTGAGGAGCCCCTTCATGAGGATCAGGTGCCCTCTGGTGCCGATCACGGCGTGGCGGTACGCCTTTCCCCTCGCTCCGATGAACTCGGCGCGGGTCTGAGCGCCGAGCAGGATGAGGCCGCTGGGCTTTTCGAGCACGGTCAGGATCAGCGCGTAGGTCGCGTAGCGATGCCTGCCCATCAACGCGAGGACGGCGGGCTCGACGGCCCGGGTGGCCACGAAGCCGGGAACCCTCCAGCCGGTTTGACCCGGTTCGCCGCCGAGCTCGGTGTGCACGCAGCCGAGGCGCTTGGCCCCCCGCCTCCAGGTCGCCCGCGCGCCCGCCTCGGCCACCTCCTCGACCATCGCCTTCCACACCGTTTCGGGACGCGCTGCGATCTCGATGAAATGCTCATCGATGAAGGGAAGCGACTCGAGCGGCACATCGATGATTCGCTCCGGCATGGTCCCCCTCCAGTACCCCCGCCGGCTGTGCCTACGCGAGCCGCTCCGGTGCTTCCAGGAGGGAGCGCAAGGCTTCCAGGAAGGCCGCTGCTTCGCCCGCCCCGACGATCCGCGCGTCACATGACAGGGTGAGGGTGATCACCGGCTTGATCGTCACCTCGGAACCTCGTACCACCGCCCGCTCGGTGACTGCCCCGGCCGCGAGCGCCGCCGCCTGGCCCTGACTGATGACCGCGGTGTACGAGCGCACGGCCGCCCCGGAGACGGCGTTGACGGTGAAGGTGCCCCCGGCGAGCTCGGGTGAGGTCAATGCTCCGGCCTCGAAGCGCTCACTCAGGAGGGACAGCTCCGCGGCGATCGCGTCGGCGCGCTTGCCCTGAGCGTCGAAGATCGTCGGGATCACAGCGTCCTGGCCGGTGCCGATCGCGACGCCGACGTTGATTCGCGAGTACGCCTCGAACCGCCCGTCGCGGTAGGCTCCGTTCAGGCGCGGATGCTCAAGGAGCGCCAGGGCGGCGGCGCGCACGACCAAAGCCGCGCGCGCGGTGTCATCAGGCTGCGCGTCCTGAAGCTCCGCATCGATCTCGAGATAAAGGTGGGGGATCGTCGCCTTCGACTCCGCGAAGCGCCGGGCGGCCGCTTGCTGGGGCCTGGTCGGCTCGGTGCGCTCGACCTTGCCTCTCGCGGTCTCAGTCGACCCATCTGTTGCCACTCCCCGACGATATCCGAGCACTCGGCCGGTCAGCCCGTGGCCGCTGCGCGCGCCGCGTCCTCGAGCCGGTCGTCGCCCCAGAAGACGTCCTCGCCGACGATCACCGCCGGTACCCCGGTGACCCCGGCGTCGCCGGCGGCCTGGGTGGCGTCCCTCAGAGCCGCCTTGATCTTGTCCCGTTCGACGGCGATGGTCAGCGCCTTTGGGTGGAGCTCAGCCGAGGCGGCCGCGATCAGGACATTGTCGGGGTCGGCAAGGTCGCGCCCCGCGGCGAAATGCTGGCGAAAAGCAGCCAGGGGGAGTGAGACCCCCCGCCCGGTCTCGGCGGCGAAGGTGGCCACGCGCATCGCGAACAGATAGTTGGCGGGCCAGGCCTCGGGCCAGCGGATCGGCGGCAAGCCGTAGGCCTGAGCGCGGCGCTCGACCTCCCGCATGCCGTCCTCGCGCCCGGCTCCCCGAGCCCAGCTCTCCCGATCGAAGCGCTGGAAGAGGGCTCCGAGCAGTACGGGGCGCCAGGCGGGCGCCGCCGCGCCCGCCGCTTCGAAGACCGCGTGGATCCGCTCGGCCGCGAGGTACGCGTAGGGGGAGCCCAAGTCGTAGTAGAACGTGGCGGACTGGCCGTTGCCCACGGTCACTCTCCGACGGGCCAGTGCTCAACCCGGAGCTCATCCATTGGAAAGTGGCGTGGGTTTCCCGTGGCCAGGCGGGCGTTAACCCCGATCGCCGCCGCCGCGATCAAGCAATCGGCCTGCGCAAGCGTCACCCCGCTCGCCGCGAAGTGGCGGCGCCAGGTACCCGCTCGCCACCCTTCGTCGAGGCGAATGGGCGCCATTCGCATGCCACTCAGCATCCTGGATGCGGTGTGACGCTCAGACTCCCGCAGGCCGCGTGCGATCTCCTCCACGTTGACCGCGCATACCCATGCCTCGTCGCCCGAGTTCCGCAAGTCCTCAAGCCTGGCTCGAGCGCCCTCACGGCCCCGAAGCAGGTCGATCAGGATCGTGGTGTCAAGTAGAGCGGCCGCCAAACCCGCGAGCTAGCCGACTCGGCTCTGGTCGGCACGTCGCTGGTCCGCAACCCAAGCTGCTGGATCCTCGTCCCATGCGTGCCCTTCGTCCTCGATTGAGCCAATCGCGGACTCGATCAGCTCCCAGCGGGCTTCGTCGTCGAGAGCCCGGCTTACGGCGCTTGCGATGAAGGCGCTACGACGCCGGGCACCCACTCGGCGATCGAGTTCCCTGACGATCTGGTCCTCGAGCGTAATGTGCACTCGCATGGCCACACTTTAGCACACACGGTCAAACCGACCGCGGTAAAAGGTGCCGTGGGAGCCGAGCCTCTACGCGTGGGTCGCCCAGCCGTCAACGGCGCGCGCCGCGTCCAGGATCGCCTCGGAGATCGTCGGGTGCGGGTGGACGATTCGCGCCAGCTCCTGGTAGCCGCCTTCGAGGGCGATCACGTTGACCAGCTCGCTGATCATGTCGCAGGCGCTGTTGCCGACTATGTGGGCGCCCACGATCTCGCCGTACTTGGCGTCCGCGATGATCTTGACCATGCCCTCGCGGTCGTCGTACACGGCCGACGCGCCCACCCCGCCGAGCTTGAACTTCCCGATCTTGACGTCGTGGCCGGCTTCCTTGGCCTCCGCTTCGCTCAGGCCAACGGAGGCGACCTGCGGATGGCAGAAGGTGGCGCCCGGGATCAGAGCGACGTCGACGGGATGAGTGGGTGCGCCGGCGATCGTCTCGACCGCGACGACTCCCTCCTCGGAGGCCTTGTGGGCAAGGGCGGGACCGCGGACCAGGTCGCCGATCGCGTAGATCTTCGTGTTGGAGGTTCGTTGCAGCTCGTCGATCTTGACCTTGCCGTCCTTCTCGAGCTCCACCTTGGCGCCGGACAGGTTGAGAGTTTCGACATCGGGCGCTCTGCCGCCCGCGATCACGAGGTAGTCCGCTTCGCCCTTCTCGTCGCCGTAGCTGAAGGTCACGGACTTGCCGGTGTCGACGACGTCGGCGACCGGGGAGCCGGTCGCAACCGTTATCCCCTGTGCCTTGAAGGTGCGCTCGACCATGCGGGCGCAGTCCTTGTCCTCGAGGGGCAGGATCTGCGGAGCCATCTCGATCAGGGTCACGCCGGTTCCGAAGCGGACATACGCGGAGGCGATCTCGGAGCCCGACGCGCCGGCGCCGACAACGGCCAGCGACTTCGGCTGTGAGTCCAAAGACCAGGCACCCCAGGTGTCGATGATCCGGCCTCCGAACTCGATGCCCGGGATCGCCATCGCGACCGAGCCGGTGGCCAGGACGACGGCCTTAGCCTCGTGAACGTCGTCGCCGACCTTGACGTCGCCGTCGTCGGTGAGCGAGCCCTCGCCCTGGATCAGCGTCACCTTGTTCTTCTGCCAGAGCATCTCCACGCCGCCGGAGAGCCCGGCAGAGACCTCGGCCCGGCGCTTCGCGAGCGCGTTCCAATCGAGCGTTGCCTTGGAGACCTTGACGCCGAGTTCGGCGCTGTTTTGCGCCTCGTCCAGGATCTCGGCGGTGTGCAGCATCGTCTTCGCCGGGATGCACGCGTAGTTCAGGCAGCGCCCACCGGGCTTGTCCTTCTCGACCACCGCGGCGTTCAAGCCGAGCTGGGCGGCGCGGATGGCCGCGACGTAGCCGCCGGGGCCTCCACCGATCACGATCACGTCGTAGGAGTCAGCCATGAGGCGACTCTATATAAGTGCCTTCAGGCGGCGAGTGCGGGATTCTCATGCCAGAGGCAAGAAAAACCCTCACTCGGCGCGTCAGTTGCGAGGCTTGCGCTCGGGCATCTGGATCCGGGCCATCGCCTTGACCATCCGGTAGAAGAAGAGGCTGGCGATGATCAGGAGCGCGCCGTTGCGGATCGCTTGCGCTCCCGAGGTCGCGGCGACCAGGGAGAGGGTCGTGAACACGATCAGCAGCAGCATCAGCGTCTGGAAGCCGAGCACCGCCCAGTAGCGCGCCCGCCACAGCCCGTACGCCATCACGGAGAGGATCGCGACCGCTGGGACGATGCTGATCACGCTCGCCTCGCCGCGCTCGGTCTCGTTGCCGAAGTCGTCGACTGACGCGACCTCCGCCCCCAGGGCATACAGGACGATCACCGTGATTGCGAGCGTCGCGGAGACAATGGCCGCAACCGTCACCACGGTTGGCCGCTCGCCTTCGGCCAGCGGCTCCAGCTCCTCGCGCGCCGCCTGGTCCCGGGCTTCGGTGCGCTCCGCGCGCTCGGCCCGGCGCTCCGTCAGCTCCTCCCGGGTCGGGCCGGAGCGCTGCTTTCGCTTGCGGCGCTCGGAGCGCTTGCGCTCGCGGCTACCCATCGGGCATCCTGCGGGGGATCCCCTCCAGGGCGGCGCGGAGCTCCCGGGCGGCCCGCTGCGGGTCCTCCGCGTCGCGGATCGCCCGAACCACGACCGCCCGGCTGGCGCCAGCCGCGACGACATCGTCGATGTTCGAGGCGTCGATCCCGCCGATCGCGAACCAGACGGCATCGCGGCCGTGCGCGGCGGCGTGCTCGATCAGCCGCAGTCCCGCCGCCGGCCGTCCCGGCTTGGTCGGCGTCTCCCACACGGGTCCGACGCTGATCTGATCCGGGCGCGCATCACCCTTCGCGTCGAGCGCCGCGTCGAACTGCCCCGGCGAGTGGGTGGAGAGGCCGATAAGGGCGCCGGCTCCGGCGAGCGGGCGAGCTTCGGTGATCGGCATGTCGTCCTGGCCCAGGTGGACTCCGTCAGCCCGGCACGGCGCGACCAGCTCCGGGTCGTCGTTGACGAAGAACAGCGCCCCGTTTCGGTCAGCCGCACGGCGAAACGGCTCCGCGAGCGCCACGATCTCCTCCCGGCACCGGGGCGCCTTCTCGCGGAGCTGGATCACGTCGACCCCTCCGGCGAGCGCGGCTTCCAAGAGCGGCTCGGGATCGCCGTTGCCCGGCCGGCCCTCGCAGACGAAGTAGAGGCGTGCGCCGGCGAGGCGCTCGCGGCGCCGAGCGAGGGATTCGTCCGGGGAGCGGGGGTCGGCGATTCTGGGCATGGCCACGCGCGCAGTATCGCGGACCGACCCCGCGATCCGGGCGGTGCGCCGGTACGCGTGTGCAAGTAGGCTCCGGCGCCGGAAGTGGTGTCGAGAACTCGCAAGCGCAGCCGCGCTCGATCGCACCCCCGGCGCAGTACCATCGAGGGGTAACGGGAGCCCGACCCAATGGGCTGAGAGGGCGGCAGCGGCCGCCGACCGTCTGAACCTGACCCGGGTAATGCCGGCGCAGGGATGGTGGAGCGGACCCGCCCGGAGAGGATGCGCATTTTGCGCTCGAACGGGGTTCAAACGAACGGAAACGCCAAGGT
>JALZKA010000121.1:2916-6403 GCA_030859475.1 Actinomycetota bacterium | reverse complement strand
CGGCAGACCGGCGCCGGGTGCAGCAGCTCGACTCCGTCCACGGCAGTCAGCCGCTCGCGCGCGTAGGCGGCGCGGCGCACCATCAGGTCGCCCAGCTCAACCAGACCCCGCTTGCCGAGCCAGGTCAGATGGACGACCGCGCCGAGCGCGTTCAGCGCCTGTGAGGTGCAGATGTTGTGAGTCGCCTTCTCGCGACGGATGTGCTGCTCGCGGGTTTGCAGAGCCAGCACGAATCCACGACGGCCGTCCACGTCGGTCGTCTCCCCGGCGATCCGGCCAGGCATCCGGCGAATGTGCTCCTCGGTCGCGCAAAAGAATCCGAAGGATGGGCCGCCGTAGTCGAGTCGCCCACCCAGCGGCTGACCCTCCCCCACGGCGACGTCGATACCGCAAGCGCCCGGCGGGCGCAGGATCCCGAGGGTCATCGGATCGACCGCGGCGACGGCGAGAGCCCCCGCGTCGCGCGCGGAGGTGGCCACGCTCCGAAGGTCTTCGATGCCGCCCAGGAAGTTCGGGTTCTGGACGAAGACAGCGGCCGTTCGATCGTCGAGCGCGCCGGCAAGCTCAGCTGGATTGGTGAGTCCATCGGTCAAGCCGACTTCGACAACCTCGGCACCGAAGCCCTCGGCATAGGTGGCCAGCGTGGCGCGGCTGTGCGGGTGGACACCGCGTGATATGACGAGCTTGCCGCGGCCCTTCCCGGCCCCGAGCGCGAGATACGCCGCGGAGGCAACGGATGACGGGCCCTCGTACATCGAAGCGTTCGAGACGGGCAGCCCGGTCAGCTCCGACATGCAGGTCTGGAACTCAAACATCGCCTGCAAGCCTCCCTGCGAGACCTCGGGCTGGTAGGGGGTGTAGGGGGTCAGGAACTCGGAGCGCGAGAGGATCGCATCGACGATCGCGGGCACGTAGTGGTCGTACATCCCCGCGCCCAGGAAGCAGATCTCGGAGTCGGCGTGGGCGTTTTGCGCCGCGAGCGCCGCCATGTGCTCGAAGACGTCGGGCTCTGAGAGCCCATCCGGTAGGTCGAGTTCACGGCCAAGCTGGATCTCGGCCGGAATCTGCTCGAAGAGGTCCGCGGTCGATTCGACTCCGATCGTCGCGAGCATCGCGGCGCGGTCGGCGTCGGTGGCGGACGTGTAGCGGGTCATCGATTCTGAGCTTAGAGTGACGAACGGCGCGCCGCGAACGAGCGGTGGTTGCTGGAAGCCGCGGCAGGCGCGATTAAGCGCAACCGCTGCGCGGGTCAGCCCGCGAGCAGCTCGCGGTAGGCGTCCGCCGTCAGCAGGGAGTCGGCTTCCGACGCGTCCGAGAGCTTCACCTTGACGAGCCAGCCCTCGCCGTAGGCGTCTTCGTTGATCTTCTCCGGGTTGTCGGCGAGCGATTCGTTGACCGCCGTGATCTCACCGGAGAGCGGTGCGTAGACGTCCGAGACGGCCTTGACGGACTCGACCTCGGTATACGCGTGATCCTTCGTCACGGTCGCGCCGACGTCCGGCGGTTCGAAGAAGACGACCTCACCGAGCGAATTCTGGGCGTACCAGGTGATGCCGAAGGTTGCCTCGCCGCCGTCGATCCGGGCCCAGTCGTGCTCCGGGTGATACTTAAGCTCCTCCGGATAGGTCTCGTCGCTAGCCATCGCGCGGCACTTTATAGAGCGGTCGCTCCTCGGCTCGGGCTTGGCGCCGGCGGCCCCGGACGTCGATCTCGAACGCTGCGCCGGGCTCGGCGTGCTCCCTTCGCACGTAGGCCATCCCGATGCCCTGCTGAAGGGACGGGGAATGGGTCCCGGAGGTCACCGTGCCGATCCGCTCGCCGTCCACGTCGATCACCGGATTGCCCTGCCGGGGGACTCCGCGCTCGGTCAGGACGAACGGAGTCAGGAGCTCGTCCGTGCCCTCCGCCCGAGCCTGCGCGACCGCCTCCGAGCCGATGAAGCCCGTCTGCTCCTTGCAGCACCAGCCCAGGCACGCTTCGATCGGGTTGCGGCCCGTGTCCATGTCGTTTCCGTAGAGGTGAAAGCAGACCTCCATCCGCAGGGTGTCGCGCGCGCCCAGCCCGGCGGGCGTGGCCCCGGCATCGACGAGCGCATCCCAAAGCGCCCGAGCGCCGTCGGGCGGGCAAAGGATCTCGACCCCCGGCTCGCCGGTGTAGCCGGTGCCGCAGAGGAGCGACTCGACGCCCGCGACCGGGATCGCCGCCGTTTGCATTCGCTTGGGCAGCTCGCCCCCGGCCAGCGAAGTGACCAGGCCACGGGCCTCCGGGCCCTGCACCGCCAGCATCGCCCAGTCCGCCAGTCGATCCGAGACCTCGCACTCGAAGGGACCGGCATGATCCGTAAACCAGGCCAGGTCACGCTCGTGGTTGGCAGCGTTCGTGACCGTCAGATAGCGATCATCGGCGAGCCGATACGTGAACAGGTCGTCGAGGATTCCGCCGTCCTCCTGGCAGAGCACCGAATACTGGGCTCCGCCGACGTCCAGCTTCGTCAGATCGTTCGTGAGCAGCCGCTGGAGCAGATCGAAGGCCCCGGGGCCCTCGGTTTGGATCTCCCCCATGTGCGAGACGTCGAAGAGGCCGGCTCCACCCCGAACCGCGAGATGCTCAGCGCCGACGCCCTCGTACTGCACCGGCATCTCCCAGCCGGCGAACGGCACGATGCGTGCTCCGGCGGCGAGGTGCGCGTCGTAGAGGGGCGTGCGGCGGGGACTCAATCTTTGAGGAAATCGGGGACGTCGATGTCCCCATCGCCCACGGTGAGGTCCTTGCGCTCACGGACCCCCAGCGGGTTGACGCTGCGGCGACGACTGCGCTCCCGGACCCGCATCGGACTGCGCGCCATCTGCTCGAAGCCCTCGAAGCCCGTCGCGATGACCGTTACCCGCACCTCGTCCCCCATGGTCGGGTCGATCACGGTGCCGAAGATCACGTTGGCACCGTTGTCGGCCTGCTCAACCGCGATGTTCGCGGCTTCATTGACCTCATGCAGGGCAAGCTCGTCAGAGCCGGTGATGTTCAGCAGCATGCCGGTGGCTCCGGCGATCGGCTGTTCCATGAGCGGCGATGAAATCGCGTTCGTGGCGGCTTCGATCGCGCGGTTCTCGCCGCTCGCGGCGCCGATGCCCATCATCGCGGAACCGGCGTTTGACATCACGGTGCGAACGTCGGCGAAGTCGAGGTTGATCTGGCCGGGGGTCGTGATCAGGTCGGTGATGCCCTGGACTCCCTGGCGCAAGATGTCGTCGGCCATCCGGAAGGCTTCCTGCATCGTGGTGGACGCGCCGACGATCTCGAGCAGTTTCTGGTTCGGGACGATGATCAGCGTGTCCACGTTGGCGCGAAGCTGGTCGATCCCCTCCAGGGCCTGTTGCATCCGGTGCTGACCCTCGAACTCGAACGGCTTCGTGACGACGCCCACCGTGAGGGCGCCGATCTCCTCTTTTGCGATCTCGGCGATCACGGGAGCCGAGCCGGTGCCGGTGCC
>JALZKA010000121.1:0-2906 GCA_030859475.1 Actinomycetota bacterium | reverse complement strand
CCACCACCCTCTCCGGCGGTGACGAAGACCATGTCGGCGCCTTTCAGAGCTTCCTTGATCTCGTCGCGTGACTCGGCCGCGGCGCCGCCACCCACCTCGGGGTTGGCGCCCGCGCCCAGGCCCTTGGTCAGCGTGTGGCCAATCGAAAGCTTGTGATCCGCATCGCTCGACTCGAGCGCCTGGACGTCGGTGTTGATCGCGATGAACTCGACGCCCTTGAGGCCGGCGTCGACCATTCGCGAGACGGCGTTCGTACCGCCGCCGCCGGCTCCGACCACCTTGATCACTGCGAGATATGACGACTCGACCATTTTCATCCTGACCCGGTTGGGTTGCTCGGATCTGTCCGAGCCTGCACTCATAGTAAAGGGTTTGCCAGGCGACGATGCCTCGACTTCAGGGCGACGGTACGGCATCATCAGGGCCCTGTCAACGCATGGGGCCTGGATCGGCACGGAATCATGCAGACACACACCTTCGACCGCTGCTCGAGGGTTCGGAGGTGCCGCTCTACACTCAACCAACCCTGGAGGGTTCCGGATAAATCAGGGTACGGTGGTTGCCTTGGCCCCAGCTGGAGGCGCCGCGCCGCCGAGCGCGGGCCGCTCGGGGACCCTGACGTCGACGTAGGTGAGGGTGTCGATCTTCGGGTCCGCCAAAACGGCGGCGATCGCGGCCCAGCGCTCCTCCGCACGGCCCCCGTCGCCGAAGTAGACCGGGATCCCCCCTTCGAGGGTCACGGTCAGGCCCTCCGTGCCCTCGGTGGAGAGACCGGTGATCAACGGGCGCAACGGCTCGGGCGCGGCGCCGGCCACCGTGGCCAGCGTGAGGGCCTCCCCCGTTACCTCGGTGCCGGACGGCACTTCCGCGAGCCTCACCTCCGGGACCCGAAGTCCGCCCGCTTCGATGCCGCTCAGGATCGTCCCGTCCGCGGCCACCGGCAAGGCGCGGTCTCGGGAGCGCACGAGGAGCACGGGCGGGCGCTCGGTCACCGTCAGCGTCATCGCGTGGGGAAAGTCCGCCTCGAAGTCGACCGCCGACACCGTCGCAAAGCGGGCCGCGATCGCTTCGAGGCGCTCGTCGTCGACGTTCAGCGTCGTCATCTCCTTGGCGGCCTCGGTAAGGGCGGCGGTCACCAGGTCCGCCTGCGGGCCGGTCATCCCCTTGACCTCGACCTCGGTAACCGCGACCAGGGACGAACTGCGAAACCAGAACTGGTAGACGCCGGCGAGGAGGGCAACGACAAGCAGCGTCGTGAGCAGGCTCGCCAGGCTCAGGAACCGACGGTCGGGCGCGACCTTTTTCGCTGGCCGACCCTTCCGGAGCCCACGGCGTGGCGCAGGGGCCCCTCGGCGCTTGATGGGCCTGCGAGCGGTCGCCTTTCCGGCGGCGGGCTTCTTGCGCGCCGCGGGCGTCCTGGTGGACGGCTTTCTGGCGCTGGGCTTTCTGGCGGTTGGTGTGTTCTTGACTGCCACTCTCTTTGCGACCCCGGAGCTGGCCGCCGACTTCGGATGGCTCCCGGCGCGTCTTGCCGAGGCGCCGCGGGCGGCGGCTGCACGCTTCGCTCGACGGCTGCGGCCGGAGGTTGATCCAGGGGAAGAGCCCATCCGGCACCCCTTCGCGGGGCCAGCGCGGATTCCTGCCGCTACGCCGCCCCGGGGCGCGGCGCGACGTCGCCGAGTGTCGAGAAGCGACCCAATGCGGGTTGTTTCTCATCACTCGGCGTCGGTCAGGGCTCGAGCTCCCAGTCCGCCGGCCACTCGGGGCTCCCCAGGATCTGGACCTCCGGCTCCAGCTCGACCCCGTGGCGCGCGAAGACCAGGTGGCGGGCGCGTGACATCAGTCGCAAGATCTCGGCGACGGTCGCCGCGCCGGTGTTCTCGACGAAGTTCGCGTGCTTCTCCGAAAGGCGGGCGGCACCGACGCTTAGCCCCCGGGCGCCGACCGAATCCAGAAGCTGCCCGGCACTCATGCCCTTGGCGCGGGGGTCGACCGGGTTCTTGAAGGTCGATCCGAAGGTCTTGATCCCGGACGGCTGCGCTTCGCGGCGCATGACGCGCATCTCGGCAAGGGTCGCCTTGACCTTGTCCGGGTCGGAGGCGGCCAGCGCGAAGGAACCACGCGCCACCACCTCGCCGGCCTTCAGGTTGGATCTGCGGTACTCGAGCCCAAGCTCATCCGGGCCGCGCCGCACCGGCCCGTCCGGGGTGCAGATCGTGACCCACTCGAGGACCTTCGCGAGCTCCCCCCCGTAGGCGTTCGCGTTCATCCGCACCGCACCTCCGACGGTGCCGGGGATATTGATCCCGAACTCGAGGCCGGTCAGGCCCCAGCGCGCCACCTTGGCCGCGGCCGAAGGCAGCCGCACCCCGCCGCCGCACAGCACCCGCGTGCCCTCGCGCTCGAGCGCTGTCAGCTCACCGTCGAGCTTCAGGACGAGGCCTTTGACGCCATCATCGGCGACGAGGAGGTTGGAGCCGGAGCCCATGACCTCGACCGCATGACCCTCGGCTCGCGCCAGCGCCAAGAGCTGCACCAGCTCGGATTCCGTCCCCGGACGGGCAAAGAGCTCGGCGTTGCCGCCCGCCCTGACCGTGGTCAGCCGCGCCAGGGGAAAGTCACGCTCGATCCCCGCCCTCACGCCGGGTTCCCCGGCCGGCCGACCAGGTCCTCTCCGAGCTTGTCGACATCCCCCGCTCCGATCGTGACCAGCAGGTCGCCGTCGCGAAGCCTGGGCCGCAGGACCCGGGCCGCGCGCTCCAAGTCTCCGAGCCAGAGCACCGGCTTCCCCTTGGCCCGCTCGGCGGTCGCGCGCGCGACGGTGAGGCCACTGATGCCGGCCAGCGGGCCCACCGGTTGCTCCCGCGCCGGATAAACGTCAAGGACGCCGACCTCGTCGGCGGCGG
>JALZKA010000120.1 GCA_030859475.1 Actinomycetota bacterium | reverse complement strand
GGGTAGGGCAGGTCCCCGTATCCCTCGGCGACGTCGTTCTCGTACATGTCCAGGAGGGGTTGCAGCGAATGAGCGGCATCGTCTATCGCGGCGTGGCGATCACCCAGCTCGGCGAAGCGCGCGGGCATCGTCGCCACCGTGAAGTCCTCGGGCGCCACCTCGGGAAGCTCGTCCCACGTCACCGGTGCCGAGACCGGCGCACCAGCCTTCGGCCGGACGCTGTAGGCCGAGGCGATGGTGCGATCGCGCGCGTTCTGGTTGTAGTCGACGAAGATGCGCTCGCCGCGCTCCTCCTTCCACCACTTGGTCGTGACCTGACCTGGTAGACGGCGCTCGAGCTCTCGCCCGAAGGCGATCGCGGCGCGGCGAACCTCCGTGAACGTCCAGCGTGGCGCGATGCGCACGTACATGTGAACACCGCGGCCTCCCGAGGTCTTCGGGAAACCGGTGAGGCCAAGCTCCTCTAACAGCACGCGTGCCTCGGCGGCCACGCGCACGGCGTCGGCGAAGTCCGTGCCCGGCTGTGGGTCCAGGTCGAGGCGCAGCTCGTCGGGGTGGTCGACGTCGTCGCTGCGAACCGGCCACGGATGGAAGGTGATCGTGCCCATCTGGGCCGCCCAGCCGACGACGGCGACCTCCGTGGGACAGATCTCGTCCGCGTGGCGACCCGACGGGAACTCGATCCGCGCCGCCTGCACGTAGTCCGGAGCTCCCCGTGGGATGCGCTTCTGGAAGAAGGCGTCGCCACCCTTCTCGCGCGTCGAGACGACGATGCCCGGATGAACGCCCTTCGGCCAGCGCTCGAGCGTCGTCGGCCGCCGGGAGAGCGCGCGCATGATGCCGTCCTCGATGGCGAGGTAGTACTCGACGATGTCGAGCTTGGTGACCGCGGCGGAGTGCTCGGTCTTCGGGAAGATCACGCGATCGGCGCTGGAGACGCGCAACTCGCGCCCACCGGCTTCGACGATCGTGGCCTCGGACGCGGCCATGCCCCGGAGTTCTACGGCAACGGCGCGACGCATCGTCAACTGCGGGACATGGCAGTCTTTTTCGATGCGGTCCGCGAAGCGGTCGGCGAGAGCGGCGATTGTGTAGCTCGGGTTCGCGCCGACAGGCCCGGGCATGACCGAGCCGTCGGAGACATAGAGTCCCGGATGACCGAAAACACCGCCGCGCGAGTCGACCACCCCCTCGCGCTCGTCGTGGCCCATTGGACAGCCGCCCAGCGGGTGGACGGTGATCACGCGCCGCAGGTGCCAGAGTGGGCTCTGAACCCAGTCGCGCCGAGCGCTTCGGCCAGCCCGTGCATCGCGCCCCGCACCCGGTCGAAGTAGCGCTTGGAGCCCGCCACCCTGCCAGTCCACTTAAGCATGCCGGCCTCGAGCGTCATCGCCCCGTCCGGCGTGTCGCGCCCCATTCCGAGCATGGGCAACACGCACATCGAGCGCTCGGTGGAACCCAGCAGCTTGGAGAGCTCGGCTCCGGATGTCCGAGTCGCGGTGGTGGGTACGCGTCTCCCACAGCCGTCGGACCACGAACCGCGTCATGCGATTGATCTGGCCGGGCATGTCGATCGACTCGGCCATCCAGCTCGCGAAGGCGGGGTAGCTGCCCTCCTGGATGTAGTACCCGGGGCCGTCGGCGCCCGTCCGGTGTCGTCCACGCGTATCGTGCTCGAGATAACCGACCGAGTCTCCGCTCCATGATCCACGCCGCCGCCGCCGCCTCCCCCTCGTCGTCCTTGACGCGCCGGCGCGTATTCGTAGCGAACGACAGCAAGTCGCCGTTTCCGCAGAACCGCGTGCCCAGCGCGTCGGGCAGCCCGCCGAGGGCATGGCGGTTGCGCAGCAGCAAGTAAGGCGTCCCCGAGCGCTCCTGCGCTCAGGATGACCCGCTCGGCCGACATCTCCCGCACCGGCAGGGCCGCCGTGTCCATCGGCCGGCCAAGGTGTCGTCGGTGTGCTCGACGTAGCCGGCGATGTAGCCGCCGCCAGGGCGCGGCGTGATCGAGCGAACTTCGGTACGCGTGCGCAGGTCCGCATCGTGCCGTCGCGAAGCGATGGAGAGGTAGTTGAAGTCGAGCGAATTCTTGGACCCGTAGTCGCACCCGACGTCGCACTCGCCCACCAACCGCCAGGCGGACGAGCGAATGGTTAGCGCTTGAGACCGATCACGTCGGCGACCGCGTCGTAGTGCCGCTCGAGCTCGTTGCGCGTAACCGGCCAGACCACGCCGTCCTGCGAGAACCAGCGCTCGTCCTTGCGCAGAAACACGTTGGCGTAGATCAGCGACCCACCGCCTAGGCCACCGGAGACGATTGCCTCGAAGTGTCGGAACGACCAGATGTTGAACAGGCCTTGGAGCCCGGCCGACGAGTCCCAGAAGTTCTGGCTCATCGCGTGTGGCGTGCGCGCGAAGTCACCCGGTCCGTACGCGCGGCCGCGCTCCAGCAGGCAGACCTCGAGGCCTTTCCTTGGCGAGTCGGTAAGCCGACACAGAGCCGCCGAAACCGGATCCGACAACGACGGCATCGAAGTGCTCGACAGCCAATGCGAGATGATAAGTGACTGTGGCGAGAACCTTGCGCGACCAAGCGACCTGAGTTAGGGTCGAGCCGTGGACGGCACCTATGACGCGGTGATCGTCGGGTCGGGCTTCGGGGCGGCGTCGCAGCGTGCCGCCTCGCCGCCGCCGGCTGGCGGGTCTGCGTGCTCGAGCGCGGGCGGCGCTTCGGCGCTACCGCTTTCCCTCAGGGGTCCCCTAGCAGGCGCCGCGAGCGCTTTGGCACCCGCGGGCCACCCGGGCGGGCCTCTACGACGTCCGCATCATGCGCGACGTCGCCACGGTGACCGCCGTCGGCGTGGGCGGTCGACGCCGGGCCGCTCCGGAAATTCGTGACCGTCCACCCGCTAGGCGGCTGCCCGATGGGCGACGATCCTGCTAGCTCGGTCGTGGACGATCGAGGTCGCGTGCGCGGCCGCGATGGCCTTTATGTGCCGGACGGGTCGATCGTGCCGACCGCCCTCGGAGTCAACCCTTCCAGGACGATCGCGGCGCTCGCCGAGCGCGGCGTCCATCACCCGATCGCGGAGCGCAGCCCTTGAAGAATTCTCCGCGCGGGCGGATCCCCCGCTACGCCCGCTTTGCCAGTCGCCGCACGTGGACCAATCACACGGGCAACCAGCACGTCGAGCCGCTGCGAATCGTGCGACCACAGACGCTGGAACAGGTGGTCGCGGTGGTCTGCGAGGCCGAGCGCCACGGCGTGTGCGTGCGTGCGGTCGGGTCCGGCCACTCGTGGTCGGACGTCGCGATCACCCCGGACTTCCTGATGGAAACCCATGGCCTCCATCGCGCGCTGCTAGTGGACTGCCTGAGGGATGGCGTCGATGCGAGCCTGCTCGTTCGCACGGAGGCCGGCGTGCGCCTGCAGGAGCTGAACGCGCGCCTGGAGCAGCTTTCGCCGCCCCTGGCCCTGAGCAACATGGGTGGCTGGGATGCGCAAACCGTCGCGGGCGTGATGGCCACGTCCACGCACGGGTCGGGCCTCAGCCTCGGGCCAATCTGCGATCAGGCCGTGTCGATTGATGTGGTCGGCAGCGGCGGGTGGGTGTACCGCGTCGAGCGCGGGGAAGGCGGTCCCACGGATCCCGAGCGCTTCGCGCTCGAGCACCCTGACTGGGCGCTGAAGCGCAACGATGACTGGTTCCACGCTGTCCAGGTCGGCATGGGTTGCCTCGGCGTCATCTACGCCGTCACGCTCCAAGTCGTCCCTTTCTACCACCTGACCGAGCGCCGCTTCCTGCGCAAGTGGTCGCAGGTGCGGGAGGACTTGCGCACGGGCGAGCTGTTGCGCAACAACCGGCACGTCGAGATCTACGTCAACGTGCACCGCCGCAAGGGCGACCACCAGTGCCTGATCACGACCCGCGGGACGGCCGACCACGAGCGCCGCGGATTCAAGGCGCGACACCGAAACGTCGGAGCGGAGTTCATCGGCAGTCTCCAGCCGCTGGCGCCGAACGTGATCGACGCCGTCCTCAACGCGCGGCCGTCCTTCTCTCCGCGCTTCCTCGATATGGCGCTGAAGGCGCTGGTGGACGCCGAGTACACGGACAAGTGGTACCGCGTGCTCAACCTCGGGACCGCAAACCTGATGCCAGCCTACTCGATGGAGATCGGCGTGCCGGTCGATGACGAGGAGACCCACCTTCGGGCGGTCGAGGAGGTTCTGCGCGTGGCCGCCCAGCGCCAGAAGCTCGGAAAAGTGTACACAACGTCGCCGATTTCGCTGCGTTTCGTGAAGGCGTCCCACGCCCTGATGTCGATGATGAACGGACGCGACACGATGATGCTGGAACTGATCCAGCTGACGCGGACGGAGGGGGGTTTCGAATTGCTGGCTGCCTACGAGGAGGCGCTTTACCGCGTGGGAGGGCGCCCCCACTGGGGGCAATACAACACCCTAACCGGCAGTCACGATCTCATGCGCTCGATGTACCCCCGCTACGAAGACTGGCTGGCGGTCCGCAAGCAGCTCAACGCGAGCGGGGTCTTCGACAGTCCGTTCACCAAGCGGGTCGGAATCAGCCGCAGCGTGTATCAGCCAGCCTGAGCCGGCGGCGGATGCCGAGTGCCTCCTGCCGCAGGAATTCAGTGGATGCGCCCCCGAAGTGGCCGCCGGCACTCGCTGGCGAGGACACACGGTTAGGTTGCTTAGCTACGGGCTCCGCGATGACCCTGCTCGCCGATGTAGTCACCGCCTCGCGGGACCTGACCGACACGAGTTCGCGCTCTGGCAAGGTCGCCATCCTCGCGGAGCTCCTGGGGCGGCTCGACGCGAGTGAAATCGCGGTCGCGGTCGGTTTCCTGGCGGGCGTGCCCCGGCAGGGCCGCGTCGGCATCGGCTACTCGACAATCTACGGCATCGAGCGCGCGCCGGCCCGGGAGGCGTCACTCACCATCGACGAACTCGATCGCGCGATCGCCGTGGTTCAGGGGATGACGGGCAGCGGATCGGCGGGAAAGCGCAAGCAGATTCTCGGCGAGCTCGTTGGCCGGGCGACCGACGAAGAGGCCGGCTTCGTGAAACGGCTGCTCACGGGCGAGCTGCGGCAAGGCGCGCTCGCCGGGTTGATGGTCGACGCGATCGGGAGGGCGGCTGGGGTCTCCGCCGAGCTCGCCCGCCGTGCACTGATGCTCACGAGCGATCTCACGCGCACGGCCGAGATTGCGATCACCCGGGCGAGGACGGGCTTCGCGCGGTGGGGTTCGAGATCTTCCGGCCCATCCTTCCGATGCTCGCCTCCACCGCGGCGAGCGTGCCCGAGGCGGTTGGGAGCTTCGATCGTTCGTCGGTGGAGTGGAAGCTCGACGGAATCCGGATCCAGATCCATCGCCGCGATGAGGAGATCCGCATCTACACCCGCAACCTCAATGACATCACGAACACGCTGCCCGGGATCGCCGCCGCGGTGCGCCGCCTGCCTGTGACCCAAGCCGTGTTCGACGGCGAGGCGCTGTGGATGAGCGAGAACGGCCCCGCCGCTTTTCAGGACACCATCTCGCAGATCGACAGCGCAGCGCCACCCAAGGGGATCGTGACATTCCTCTTCGACGGTCCTCCACCTCGAGGGCGACGACCTGCTGGACACGCCGCTGGAGGAGCGCTCCGCGCGGCTCGAAGGGATGGCGCCGCACCTCAAGGTCCCCAGCGTGACCACGTCGAACCCCGAGACGGCAGAGCGCGTCCTCGACGAGGCCCTGCACGCCGGGCACGAAGGCGTCGTCGTAAAGGATGCCGTGTCGCTCTACTCGGCGGGCCGTCGCGGCAAGGCCTGGCGCAAGGTGAAGCCGGTGCGGACCTACGACCTCGTCGTGCTCGGCGCCGAGTGGGCCACGGGCGCCGCCAGGGCTGGCTCTCGAACATCCACCTTGGGGCCCGTGACCCGAGCACCGGCGACCTCGTCATGGTGGGAAAGTGCTTCAAGGGGCTCACGGACGAGCTCCTCGAATGGCAGACGAAGGAGCTCCTCGCGCGCGAAACCGGCCGGCAGGGGATCGCGGTGCTCGTGCGCCCCGAGCTCCTGGTCGAGATCGCCTTGGACGGCGTCCAGTCCTCGACCCGCTACCGGGGCGGTGTGGCGCTGCGCTTCGCGCGTGTAAAGCGCTATCGCCCGGACAAGAGCGCCGGGGAGGCGGACACGATCGACGACCTACGCGCGCTTCTGGGCCGAAGGCCGTAACCGCCTATCGGCTCGATCGTCCAAGACCCGTAGGGGTGCGAGCGCGTGCGGGCACGCCTGCTCTCGGCTCTCGTCCCAAGCCATCGTCGGCCGCGATTGAGCGACGGTCGGTTGGCGTCCGATGCAATACAAGCGACCATCGGGGCGGCGCTTGCTTGTCGCCGATCCCGGTTCCGTGCGCCTTACCCGCTCTCGAGCCCCCGCCGGATCCGGCGCTCGCCGATGAGGGATCCGGGCGGCCCAAGGGTGACCACCACAAGGGCGGGGAACC
>JALZKA010000119.1 GCA_030859475.1 Actinomycetota bacterium | reverse complement strand
GTTCAAGTCGATGAAGGCGATGATCGCCTACACGCCCCAGATAAAGGCGGTGCAGGAGAAGTACAAGGACGACAAGGAGCGCCAGCGCCAGGAGGTCATGAAGGTCTACCAGGAGAACAAGATCAACCCGCTTGCCTCGTGCATCCCGCTGATCCTGCAGCTTCCCGTCTTCCTGGCGCTCTATCAGCTGCTCAATAACCAGGAGTTCAAGGACCGCGTCCTCGACGCGCCGCCGATCAACTTCTTCTTCGTCGAGAACCTGACCGAGAAGGCGACCGGCGGGCCGCTCATCGTCTTGATCCTGCTCTTCATCGGCACCCAGCTTGGTGCCGGCCTGGTCATGGCTGCCCGCGTCGAGGGTTCGCAGCGGATCATCATGTTCGCTTTGCCACTTGTTTTCGCGCCGTTCGTCGCGACCTTCCCGGCCGCGCTGGCCGTCTACTGGATCGCGACCAACGTCTGGACGCTGGGCCAGCAGGTCGTGGTCAAGCAGTTCTTCCCGCCGCCGGAGATCCCCACCGTCGAGGACCTCAAGGCAACGACACCCCCACCCGCGCCCCCGCGCAAGAAAAAGAAGAAACGCCGGTAGGGTTCGGCGGGTGAGCACCGAAACCATCCCCGATGCCCCGGCCGATCGGGTCGAGGCGATCCTCGACCGCGTTGTCGGTGCGCTCGACCTCGACGCGACAATCGAGATCTCAGAGGACGAGCGCCAGATCACGGCCCGGATCGAAGGGGAGGACGTCGGCCGCCTGATCGGCCGCCGCGGTCAGACGATCGACGCGATCCAGTTCCTCTGCTACCGGGCTGCCCAGCGCGGGATCACCGATCGAAAGCGGGTCCAGGTCGACGCCGGTGGCTACCGGGAGGCGCGCCGCGAGCAGCTCGAGAGCCAAGCTGAGCGGGCCGCCGAGCGCGCGCTCGACTCCGGCCGCGAGATCGAGCTGGAGCCGATGAGCGCGAGTGAGCGAAAGGTCGTCCACGACCACCTGAAGGAGCGCTCGGGCGTCGAGACGTTCTCCGAAGGCGACGAGCCCGAGCGCCGTGTGATCGTCGCCCCGCTGGTCGGCGACGAAGACTCCGGCGATTAGCGCCGGCCCTCAGCTCGAGCCCGCCGCGCGGGCGAAACTGGAGACCGTCCTTGGGATGCTGGCCGCCGATCCCCGGTCGCTCACGTCGGTTCGCGATCTCAAGGCCGCCTGGAACGCCCACGTCGCCGACTCGCTCGCCGGCCTTGAGCTGCAGTCGGTTCGCGACGCGGCCAGGATCGCCGATCTTGGCTCTGGGGCTGGGTTTCCGGGGCTTGTGCTCGCGGTCGCGCTGCCGGAATCGCGGGTGACTCTGATCGAGTCCGTCTCCCGCAAGTGCGACTTCATGCGCGAGGCGATCGCCGCCGCGGAGATCACCAACGCGGAGGTCGTGGACGCGCGCTCGGAGGAGCACGCGGCCGCAATCCTCGCCGGCGACCGCGAGCCCTATGACGTCGTCACCGCGCGAGCCGTGGCCCGTTTGGCCACTCTGGCGGAGCTCGGATCGCCGCTTTTACGAACGGACGGGGCGCTGGTCGCGTGGAAGGGAAAGCGCGACCAGGATGAGGAGGACGAGCTCGCGCGCGCGGCCTCCGCCACCGCGATGGGGCTGACCGAGGTGCACGAGGTGGGGGAGAGGTCGGGCTACGACCACCGCCACCTTTACCTGGTCCGGAAGTCCGGGCCTACGCCGCCCCGGCTGCCGCGGCGCGCGGGCATGGCTAAGAAGCGGCCATTCGGAACCGTCTAAGTGCCAGCCTGACCTATCGCTACTCTCGCCCCGATGGGTGCCGTCTACGCGATCGCCAACCAGAAGGGCGGGGTGGGCAAGACGACGACGGCAGTCAACCTCGCTTCCTGTATCGCGGCGAGGGGTAATCAGGTGCTGCTGGCCGACCTCGACCAGCAGGCCAACGCGACCGTGGCGCTGGGCCTGGGTCGCGGCATGTCCCCGTCGTCCTATGACTGCCTTGTGGGCGACTCCTCGATCGCGGAAGCCGCGCGCCCCGCCGGACCGGACAATCTTTGGGTGGTCCCGGCAAGTCGCGACTTGGCGGGCGCCTCGGTCGAGCTCCCCAGGATTGCGGGGATGGAAACGCGGCTCCGCGACCGGCTGGGGCCGGTGCGCGAGCGGTTCGCGCTGACGCTTCTCGACTGCCCGCCCTCACTCGGCCCGGTCACCGTGAACGCCTTGGCGGCGGCCGATCGCGCGCTCGTCCCGGTGCAGGCCGAGTACCTGGCCCTCGAGGGCCTCGTCCAGTTCCTGGAGACGCTGGAGCTGTTGCGCCGCCAGCTCAACCCGTCGCTGGTTCTGACCGGGGTGGTCATCACCATGCACGATGAAAGGACGCGCCTCGCCAACGACGTCGAGGCCGAATTGCGACAGCATCTGCCCGAACTGGTGTTCGATACCGTGATCCCCCGCAGCATCCGGGTCGCCGAGGCGCCCAGCTTCGGCGTGCCCGTCACCGACCACGCTCCGGCGTCCCGTGGCGCCCGCGCGTACGAGGCCCTCGCCGCCGAGCTGGCGCAGCGCGAGGCCGCTGACCGCGATCGCCGCGGCGCCCACCGAAGCGGCAATGACGGGCCCGTCATGGAGGTCAAGGCATGAGGCGGGGGCGCAGATGAGCGCGCCAGCCAGACGCGGAATGGGCCGCGGCCTCGCGGCGATCCTTCCTCAGCCCGGCGAGACCGGCGAGCCGGCGCTGCGCTACGTGCCCCCCGCGCTCGTCCTGCCGAATCCCTCCCAGCCACGACGGCGATTCGACCCGCAGACGATCTCCGCGCTCGCCGACTCGCTGCGTGAGGCCGGCGTGATCCAGCCCCTGATCGTGCGCCCGCTGAGCGACGGTCGCTACGAAATCATCGCCGGCGAGCGCCGCTGGCGCGCGGCGACGGAAGCGGGCCTCGAGACGATCCCCGTGCTTTTGCGCACCGAGGAGGAACCCCAGCGCCTCCAGACCGCGCTGATCGAGAACGTTGCTCGCGAGCAGCTCAACCCGGTGGACGAGGCCCGCGCGTGCCTGACCCTGGTCGAGGACCTGGGCCTCACCAGGGAAGAGCTCGCCAGGCGCCTGGGCCGGAGCCGCGCCGCCCTCTCGAACCTGATCCGAATCCTTGACCTGCCCGACGAAGCGCTCGCCCTGATCGAATCGGGCGAGCTGTCCGAGGGGCACGGCCGCGCGCTCTTGATCGCCAAGTCGGCGGAAGAGCGCCAGGCGCTGGCCCGGCACGCCGCGGCGGCCGGGTGGTCGGTGCGCGAAACGGAGCGCCGCGCGAACGCGGGGACTACCGCGCGGCCCAAGCTGAAGGCGGTCCCCGATCCCGATCTGGTCGACGCCCTCGAGCAAGCCGAGGACGCGCTCGAGCGGGCGCTCGGCCGCGGCATCCGGATCAGGCCGGTGGGCAAGAACGGAGCGATCCGCGCCGAGCTTCGCTTCGACGACCTCGACGAGCTGGAGGCGTTCGTCGAGGACCGGCGCGCGTAACGCCGGTCCCCCCAGCCGCGGCGCCCGCTCGCCGGGTTGGTCCCGCCGCGCCGGATTTGGCCGACGTCTTCCAATAGCCGGATTCTGAAATGTCTGTACAAATGTCAGACAGGTGCCGAGGAAACCGCTTGAAATAGCGGGTACCAGGTCGATGTACAGACAATTGTGCAGACATTCCGAGAAGCGGGTTTAGGAAAGGCCGAGGCTCTTGCTCGGGCGCCGGGGTTGCCAGGCGGGCTACGCCACACGCCACGGCCCGCGCGTCATGGCCCGAGTCGCTGGCAACGCCAAGGGCCGCCGTACTCCTCCGGCACGCGCTCGTAGGCGAAGCGGTCATGCAGGCGGCCAACCTGTCCCTGCCAGAACTCGATTCGGTCGGGGTGCAGCAGGTAACCGCCCCAGTGCGGAGGCCTGGGAACTTCCCCGGTTTCGAAGCGCTGTGTCGCTTCCCGCAGCAGCTCCTCAAGCTCGCCTCTGTCACCGAGCGGCCGGCTCTGCGGCGAGGCCCAGGCGCCTAGTTGCGAGTCGCGCGCTCGCGTGGCGAAGTAGGCGTCGGACTCCTCCGGCTTCAACTCCGCCACCTGGCCGCGCACACGGACCTGCCGATCCAGCTCGCGCCAGTAGATGACGAGTGCGGCATCGGGGTGCGTGGCGAGCTGTTTGCCCTTGGCCGACTCGCGGTTGGTGAAGAAGCGGAAGCCGTCCGGCCCGAAGCCCTTCAGCAGAACCATGCGGGCGTCCGGCATGCCGAGGCTGTCGACCGTCGCGAGCGTCATCGCGTCGCAGAGCGGAACCTCGGCAACGGCCCGCTCCCACCATGCGGCGAACTGCTCGAGGGGGTCATCGGCCAGTGAGTCACGGTCCAATCCAGGCATGTCGGGACGGCGCGGCATCGGCTCCGCTCAGGCTATCCCGAGCCACACCCGTTCTCCTACAATGCCTCCGCCGGGGCGATTAGCTCAGTTGGTTAGAGCGCATCTCTGATAAGGATGAGGTCCGTGGTTCGAATCCACGATCGCCCATTTGCAGACCGTCCACGTCCAGAAGGATTTTTCCGTCCCGCCCGAGCGGGTCTTCGCCTACCTCTCCGAGCACGAGAACCTCGGGGTGGTCTTCGCGCCGGCGAAGGTCGAGCGCATCCGCGAGGGTGAGACCGAGCCCAACGGCACCGGGTCCGTTCGCCGCCTCAGCTTCTTCGGCGCACTGCCGTTCGAGGAGACGGTTACCGCCGTCGATCCGAACGAGCGCATCGAGTACGAGATCACGAAGGGGACGCCGCTGCGCGCCCATCACGGGACGATGCTGTTCACGCCGAATTTCTCCGGTGGCACCCACCTCGATTACACGATCACCTTCGACGCGCCGGTGCCGGGACTGGCGGCGACGATCGCCATGATCCTCCGGCGCAATATCGCCAAGGGCCTGGCGAAGGTTGACGCCTCCCTGTAGGCGCCGCGGAGGCGCCCGGAAGGGCCCCGAATCCACACCTATACTCCGCGTAGATGCAAAAGATGCAGATCTACGGCGTCAGCTTCGACATGGTCGGCAAGCAGCCGATCGTTCTGCTGAAGACCAGTGACGGCAATCGCTTCTTGCCAATCTGGATCGGTCATCCGGAGGCGGCGGCGATCCTGATGAAGCTTCAGGGCGCCTCGACGCCCCGGCCGATGACGCACGACCTGCTGACCGACCTGCTCGACCAGCTCGACGCAAAGTGCGAGCGGGTCAGCGTCACCGAGCTGCGCGATAACACCTTCTACGCCTCGATCACGATCTCGGTCAATGGCACGGAGATCGAGATCGACTCCCGGCCGTCCGACGCGATCGCCCTCGCCGTCCGCTGCCAGGCGCCGATCTTCGCCGCCGAGGATGTGATCGAGGAGTCGTCGATCGAGTTCGAGCATGAGGTGGAGGATCAGGACGAGGTCGTCGAGAAGTTCAAGGACTTCCTCGACGAGGTGACGCCGGAGGATTTCGCCAACGGCGAGGAGTAGCGTGCCCGCCTCTAAGCCGGCGTGTGTGCGGGATCTCACAGACGTCAACTTGGGCGAGAGTGATGCTCGACGCACCCCGACGATTGGAGCCGGCATGACGCAAGCAGGACTGCCGCCCGGACCCTCGTATCCAGCGCTGATCCAAGGAATCGGCCTGTGGACTCGGCCGCTCGCCTACATGGAGCAGTGCCGGGCCCGCTACGGCAAGCGTTTCACGATCCGCTTCCCGTTCACGCCCCCGTTCGTCATGCACACGGAGCCGGACCAGGTCAAGCAGATCTACACGGCTCCTCCGGACGTCCTGCACCCGGGCGAAGGCGCCCGCGTCCTCGAGCCCGTGGTCGGCATGAAGTCCGTGATCCTGCTCGACGGTGACTCCCACATGGAGCAGCGCAAGCTCATGCTGCCCGCCTTCCACGGCGAGAACATGGAACGGCTCGCCTCGCTGGTCGAAGAGGTGACGGATCAGGCGGTCGCAAGCTGGGACGGCGAGAGCGAGCTTCACCCCCGTCTGCAGGCGCTGACCCTGGAGATCATCCTCCGGGCGGTGTTCGGTCTCGACCCTGGGCCGCGGCTTGATTCCTTGCGCGACGATCTGGCCACGTTCCTGGCGTATGGCAACAGCCCCTTGACCCTGATCCCCGGGCCGGAGGACCTGGAGACGAAAGAGCGGCAGATGCGGCTCTTCAACCGAGCCGGCCCGCTGAAGGGCTTTCTGACCATCCGCGAGCGCGTCAACGACTTGATCTTTGAGCTGATCGACGAGCGCCGGGAAGACAGCGCCGGCCGCGACGACGTCCTCGCGATGCTCCTGGCCGCCCGTCACGAGGACGGCTCGCCGATGACCGATCAGGAGCTTCGCGACGAGCTGATGACGATGCTGGTCGCCGGGCACGAGACGACCGCGTCCAGCCTGGCATGGGGATTCGAGCGCCTGGCGCGTGAGCCCCGGGTCGCGGCGCGGCTCCACGAAGAGGTCCGCGACGGCGACGGCGATGTGTACCTGAC
>JALZKA010000118.1 GCA_030859475.1 Actinomycetota bacterium | reverse complement strand
GGGATGGCCGAAGTGGCGCCGCAGCGCTTCCAGGTTCGCCGCGCTCACACCGAAGGGGAGGTGGAGAGGATCTCCAGGTCGAACTTGCCATCCGCCCCGGTGGGGTCCCCGAGCGGGTAATCGCCGGTGAAGCACGCGTCGCAATGGTTTGCCCGCGGCGTCCCGACGGCCTCGTAGACGCCGTCGATCGAAAGATAGGCGAGCGAGTCGGCCTTGAGCTCCTCGGCGACTTCCTCAACCGTGCGGTTGTGGGCGATCATCTCCTCGCGGGTCGACATGTCGACGCCGTAGTGGCAGGGGTTGCGGATCGGCGGGGCCGAGATCCGCAGATGGACCTCGGTGGCGCCCGCGTCGCGAAGCATGCCGACGATCTGCCGGGTGGTGTTGCCGCGCACGATCGAGTCGTCGACGACGACCACGCGCTTGCCGGCGAGGATCTCCGGCAACGGATTGAACTTCATCCGCAAGCCGTGCTTCCGCAGCTCCTGTCCGGGCTGGATGAATGTGCGGGCGACGTAGCGATTCTTGATCAGCCCGTCGTCCTTGGGCAGCCCGGCCGCGCGCGCGAAGCCGTTTGCAGCGGGGTTTCCGGAGTCCGGCACCGCGATCACCAGGTCCGCTTCCACCGGCGCCTCACGCCACAGGATCTCGCCCATCCGCCCGCGAACCTCCTGCAGGACCCGCCCTTCGAGCCGGGTGTCCGGCCGGGAGAAGTAGATGTGCTCGAACACGCAGTGCGCCAGGCGCTTCGGCTCGACGACCTGGCGGGACTCGAGTCCGCGCTCGCCGATCGAAATCAGCTCACCCGGGTGGACCTCGCGCACCAGCTCGGCACCGATGATGTCGAAGGCGCAGCTCTCCGAAGCAATGCAGTGGTGTCCGTCCAGCTTGCCCAGGGAGAGTGGGCGGATCCCGTGCGAATCGCGGAAGGCGACGATAGCCCGCTTGGTCATCACCACGGTTGAGTACGCGCCGCGCAGCCGGGGCATCACTGCTTCGACCGCGTTCTCGATCGGCCGCTCCGGCGAGACTGAGATCAGGGCGGCGAGGATCTCCGAGTCGGAGGTGCCGCGGAACTTGACACCCTGCTCAATCAACTCGTTGTAGAGCTCGACCGCGTTGGTCAGGTTGCCGTTGTGGGCCAGTGCGACCTCGCGGCCGTCGTCCCGCCAGACGGGCTGTGTGTTCTCCCAAGATGCGCCGCCGGTAGTCGAGTAGCGAACGTGGCCGATTGCCATGTCGCCGTCAAGCGCTCGGAGCTTCTCCTCGTCGAACACCTGCGAGACCAGGCCGGTGTCGCGCAGGGTCGTGATGTGGCCGCCCTCCCCGGTGGCGATCCCGGCCGATTCCTGGCCCCGGTGCTGAAGGGCGTAAAGGGCGAAGAAGGCGAGCTTCGCGACCTCGTGCTCGGGCGCGTACACGCCAAACACACCGCACTCGTCACGCGGCCCGTCGCGGTCGGGAATCTCCCTGAAGCGGTCCTGGTCGGGCCGCGTGGATGAGCTCATGCGGGCTTCGCTTTAGCCTGGGATCGAGACTGGGCGAGGCAGGCGTTTGCCTGAATAGCAAAGGTAGCAGCGGGTTCGGCCAAGGTCTGGTACTCAGGCGCCGCGCACCAGCACCGCGGCGATCACGCCGATCAAGCCGACCATCATGCCGCCACCCACCCGAAGGATCGTTTGCTGCAGGGCCTCGATCTCACCGCGCACGCCGCCGATCTCGGTGCGGATCTCGGAGCGAAAGGTGCGGAGGTCCGCCCGTAGCTCGGCGAATCCCGTGTCCATCCTCTGCGCGAGGTCGTCGAGGCGCTCGTCGGTCCAGCTCACACGCTCCATCGTGTCACCAAGCGTAAACCCTCAACACAGACGGTTCACGCACGGAATGCAACGAATCCGCACCGTCAGGCGTCTGCGTCCATGACGCCCGCGAGCGAAGTCCAAGCCGCGGTTGCGTCGGCAACGGAGATGCTGGGTTCTAGGTTCTCGGATGAGATCTCAATGCGATCGCCCTCCGCAATGCCGATGAACCACGCGTCCACCCCCGCCGGATTCGCTTGGGTCAGAAGCTCGCGCAGCGCCTCCTCGGGGCCCGCGAGCAGGTAGCCGCCCGGCCCTTCGCCGAACAGCGCTTCCTCCGGGCTCGATCCGCGGCTGCGAAGGAGCGTGTCCAGGTCCACTCGCGCGCCAACTTTGCCCGCGATCGCCATCTCAGCCAGCGCGCAAGCGATGCCGCCATCCGAGATGTCATGGGCGGCTGAGAGCCCGCCGGCCCGCACAGCTTCACGTACAAATTTCAGAGCAGCCCGGTGCGACTCGAGGTTCGCGGCGGGGAGGCCGGGAGCCAGCTCTCCGCGCTGCTTGGCGAGCTCGGAGCCGGAAAGCGAAGGGTCGAACGGGCCGACCAGCGCGATCCCGTCGCCGGCCATGAGCGCCAGGCCGCCGGCGCGGTGCGGGTCGGGAAGCTCGCCAACCAGCCCGACCACGGGCGTGGGATAGATCGGGCCCTTGTCGGTTTCGTTATACAGGGAGACGTTGCCCCCCACCACGGGAACGCCGAGCGCCGTGCACGCATCGGCCAGGCCCCGGACGGCGCGCTCGAGCTGCCACGCGACGGTTGGCCGCTCGGGATTTCCGAAGTTCAGGCAGTTGGTCAGGCCCAGCGGTTCGGCCCCGACGCAGGCCAGGTTCTGGGCGCACTCGAGCACCGCCTCGATGGCGCCGTTGTACGGGTCGCAGGCCACCCGGCGGCCGTTGCCGTCGATCGCGATCCCGATCGCGTTGCCGGCCTCGGGCAGGGTCAGGACCGCGGCGTCGGCCGAACCCGGCCTGCGAACCGTGCGCGAGCCCACGATCGAGTCGTACTGCTCGAACGCCCAGCGCTTGGAGGCGATGTTGGGGGAGGCGATCAGCGTCTTCAGGACATCGGTGGCATCGTCGCCCTCCAGCGTGGCCTCGTTGCCGTAGATCCACTCACCTGGATCCGCCGGATCGAGGTCGTACAGGGGGCAGTCGTCCACCAGTGCTACCACCGGCATCTCACCCACTTGCTCGCCGTCCCGAAGGACACGAAAGAGGCCCGAGCCGGTTACCTCGCCGATCGCCGCCGGGCCGACCTGCCACTTCTCGCAGATCGCGATCACCCGGTCGACCTTGTCCGGCTCGACGACCGCGAGCATTCGCTCCTGGGATTCGGAGACCATGATCTCGAAGGGCTCCATGTCAGCTTCCCGCAGCGGCACCCGCGCGACGTCGATGTCGATGCCCGTCTCACCCGCGGATGCCATCTCGGCTGCCGACGAGGTGAGCCCCGCCGCGCCGAGGTCCTGTAGCGAGACCAGGAGCCTCGCCGCCAGGAGCTCCAGGCAGCACTCGACCAGCTTGGACTCCTCGAACGGGTCGCCGATCTGCACGCTCGGACGCTTGGACGCATCGGCCTCGTCCAGCTCCGCGGAGGCGAGGACGCTGGCGCCGCCGATGCCGTCGCGGCCCGTCGAAGCTCCCATCAGCACGACGACGTTGCCCACCCCGGCGGCGGCGGCGCGCACCATCTCGTCGCGTTTCGCGAACCCGACGCACATCGCGTTGACGAGGCAGTTCTGTTCGTAGGGCGGCTCGAAGTACACCTCGCCTCCAACCGTGGGCACGCCGATCGAGTTGCCGTAGTGGCCGATCCCGGCGACGACGTGGTCGAACAGGTAGCGCGAGCGCTCCGACGCCGGCTCGCCGAAGCGGAGGGAATCGAGGATGGCAATCGGCCGCGCGCCGAGCGCGAACACGTCTCGGAGGATGCCGCCGACACCGGTCGCCGCCCCTTGAAATGGCTCGACCGCGCTCGGGTGGTTGTGCGATTCGACCTTGAACGCCACCGCGAAGCCGCCGCCGATGTCAACCGCCCCTGCGTTCTCGCCTGGGCCCATGACCACCCGGGAGCCGTCGGTGGGAAGCCGGCGAAGCAGCTTCTTCGAGTGCTTGTAGGCGCAATGCTCGGACCAAAGGAGCGAGAACATCGCCAGCTCGACGTCGTTGGGCTCGCGGTCGAGTTTTGAGCAGATCAGCTCGAACTCGGCGTCCGATAGACCCAGCTCCCGATACGATCTGCCTCCCCGTAACGCGCCCTGGCCCGCCGGAAACGTAGGCGAAGCCGAGGCTTCCGGCGGAGTTGTCATTCAGGCCGTGGCAAAGCGCTCGACCGACCGGGCCTTGCGCTTTGCGGCCTCGGCCTCCCGGTTCTTCGGCGGCGCTTTGGTGACCAGCGAGTCGAGCAGTCGCGCAGTCGCGAGCGTGATCTCGTCGACGGCGCGGTCGAACGATTCCTCGTTGGCCCGCGACGGCTTCGTCGAGCCGCTGATCTTGCGGACGTATTGGAGCGCCGCCTCGCGGATCTCCTCGTCCGAGGCGGGCGGGTCGAAATTGTGGAGTGTTCGGATGTTGCGGCACATGCCTCTAGGGTAGACCTCGGTCCCCGGCTACGCGGCCACGGCGGCCATCGCCTGGAACAGCCGCAGCCCGTCGGCGGAGCCGGTCAGGGGATCGACGGCGTGTTCGGGATGGGGCATCAGGCCCAGGACGTTGCCGGCCTGGCTCGCGACGCCTGCGATGTCCCGCGCCGAGCCGTTCGGGTTCTGGCCGGTCGCATAGCGCAGCACTACCTGCTCGCGGGCCTCGAGCTCGTCAAGGGTTTCGTCGGGCGCGAAATAGCGCCCGGTCATGTGCTTGACCGGAACGCTCAGGCAGTCGCCGAGCTCCATGCTCCGGGTGAAGATGCTCTCGTCGGAGACCACCTCGAGGTCGACCTGGCGGCAGAGAAAGCGCAGTCCCTTGTTGGGCAGCAACGCGCCCGGCAGCAGGCCGGCTTCGCAGAGGACCTGGAAGCCGTTGCAGATCCCGAGCACCGGCCCCCCCGAACGCGCGAACTCCGCGACGGCCTCCATCGCCGGAGCGAATCGCGCGATCGCGCCGGCTCGCAGGTAATCGCCGTAGGAGAAGCCACCGGGGACGACCACGGCGTCGATCCCGTCCAGGTTTCGCTCCTCGTGCCAGATCAGCTCGGCGTCGCCGACCCGCTCGCAGGCGCTCACCGCGTCCCGCTCGTCGCACGATCCGGGAAACTGCAGGATCCCGAACCTCATGCCTCGCCGGACCTCGAGGGGCCCGGACGCGAAGCGGAGGACTCGTCGAGCTGTATCTCGTAGTCCTCGATCAACGGATTGGCGAGGAGCTTCTCGCACAGCTCGGGGAGGCGAGACGCGTCGGCCGCCTCGAGCTCGACGAGGCGGCCGACGTGAACGTGCGAGACGTCCTCGAAGCCGAGCGCCGGCAGCGCACGCTCCACCGCCTTGCCCTGCGGATCGAGGATCCCCTGCTTTGGACGGATCAGCACGCGCACCTTCATCAAGCCAGAATCTAGCGACGCGTCCGCTGGCGGCGCGGTCTAAAACGTCCGGTCGGTGATGCGCTCGTAGGCCTCGACGTACTTCGCACGTGTGTTGGCGACGACGTCGTCGGGCAGATCCGGTCCCGGCGGGGTGTGATCCCAGCCCGACCGGTCGAGCCAGTCGCGAACGTACTGCTTGTCGAACGAAGCCTGCGAGCGGCCGGGCTCGTAATCGCCGGCCGGCCAGAAGCGCGACGAGTCGGGGGTGAGGACCTCGTCGCCGAGCACGATCTCGGCGCCCGGGCTCGAGCCGAACTCGAACTTGGTGTCGGCGATGATGATCCCGCGCTCGGCAGCGTGGCGGGAAGCGTGCTCGTAAAGCGCCATCGAGGTGTCGCGAAGGCTCTCCATCAGGGCCCGGTTACCGATTGCCTCCGCCGCCGCGTCGAAGGAGATGTTCTCGTCGTGGTCCCCCACCTCGGCCTTGGTGGCCGGCGTGAAGATCGGCTCGGCGAGCTTGTCGGACTCGGACAGCCCGGGCGGCAGCTCGATCCCGCACACGGCTCCAGTCTTCTGGTACTCACGCCAGCCCGATCCGGACAAATAGCCCCGGACCACGCACTCCACCGGGTACATATCGAGCCGCGAGACCCGCAGCCCTCGCCCCTCGGCCCCGAAAGGCACCTCGTCGGTGATCATGTGGTTGGGGCAGATCTGCCCCGTGGTCTCGAACCAGAAGACCGACATCCGGGTGAGGACGGCGCCCTTGTCGGGGATCGGCGTGGGGAGCACGACGTCGTAGGCCGAGATCCGGTCGGAGGCGACCATCAGCAGATCGTCTTCGATCTCGTACATCTCCCGGACCTTGCCGGAGGCGACGAGCTTCAGGTCGGCGAGCGAGGTCACGATCGCGGCGATGCTAACAATGGAGCGCGTGCAGGCGCCGCCCCGCATCCCCCTTCCGAAGAGCGCCCAGACCCTGCGCTTCCTGGTTCGTCCGGTGTCCTTCATGGACACCTGGCGGAATCGTCTCGGCGAAACGTTCCACGCAAGCCTCTACGGGCCCGGCGAGGTGATCTTCATCTCCGACCCGGAGTCGCTCAAGGCGCTGTTCAAGGCGGACCGGGTCAACACGATCGCCCCCGGC
>JALZKA010000117.1:5329-6556 GCA_030859475.1 Actinomycetota bacterium | reverse complement strand
CTCTCGGCGTGGCGCATGAAGCGGTCCCGGGTGACCTTCGCGATCACCGAGGCGGCGGCGATCGCGGCACTGGTTGCGTCGCCGTCGATGACGCGCCGGTGCGGCACCGCGCAACCCGGCAGCGCGAAGCCGTCAACGACGCAGCTCGCGCCGGGAATCGCGACGCGCTCGAGGCTTCGCGCGAGTGCCTGGACGTTGGTCACATGAAGGCCTCGCGAATCGATACCCTCGACGCAGCGAACCGTCACCGCGACCCTGGCGGCCGCGCGCACCACCGCCGGGTAGAGCGCCTCCCGCTCCTCGGTCGTGCGCTTCTTCGAGTCGTCGAGCTCCCCCAGGGCGCGCCGATCGCGCATCGACAGCGATGAATAGTCGATCAGGACGGCGGCGGCGACCAGCGGCCCGGCAAGCGAGCCCCGCCCGGCCTCGTCGCAGCCGGCGACGAAACGGGTCCCGAGCTCGCGATCGAACTTGAACAGCTTCGCCGCCTGCCGCCGGCGTCGCCTGCGCGCGGCGCGGGTCACCCCGCTCTCCCGCGCATCCGCCTAGAACAGGCCGATGCTCTTCGGCGGCCAGTAGGTGAAGAAAGCCTTGCCGATGATCTGATCGCGCGGAACCGGGCCCCAGTAGCGGCTGTCGTCGGAAGACCCACGGTTGTCGCCCATCATGAAGTAATGGTCGGCCGGGATCTCGATCGGCTTCGGCAGGTTGCAGATCGAGGACGAGCCGCACTTGCGAATGTAGGGCTCATCGCGCGGTTCGCCGTTGACCACGGGCTGGCCGTCCTCCACGTACAAGGTGTCGCCTGGGCCCGCCACGACGCGCTTGATGAAGTTCTGATCTGAGGCCTCATCGGTTCCCTCCGGGCAGACCTGCTTGTTACGGTCGTACTCCACCCCGCACTGTCGACCATTTCCGTCGGCACCTTCGGGCGGATGGAAGACGACCACGTCGCCGATCGATGGGTCCCCGCCAAGCGTGTAGCTGAGGCGGTTCACGAGGACGCGCTCGCCCTCCTCGATCGTCGGCAGCATCGAGGACGAAGGGATCTGGTAGGGCTTCACCAGGAAGGCCTGGATGCCGAGCGCCAGGCCGATCGCCATCGCGACGATCACGACCAGCTCCAGCACCGCCCCGACGGTGCTTGTCGGCTTCGGGATCAGGTTCACTTAGTTCCGTCGGGTTCTGCTTCTCCCTCGGGGGACGAGTCCTCGGGCGCGTCGGCGG
>JALZKA010000117.1:0-5319 GCA_030859475.1 Actinomycetota bacterium | reverse complement strand
GGTGCAGGCTCCTCGGCGACTGGCTCGTCGGCGACTGGCTCCTCCACCACGGGCGGCGGCTCGTCGCCGATCACCAGGTCATCCTCGATGCCCCAGCGGCGCTCCGCGACGCGGGCGCGCTTGCCCACCCGGCCGCGCAGGTAGTAAAGCTTGGCCCTTCTGACGTCGCCGCGGGCGACAACTTCGAGCTGCTCGATCTTCGGGGAGTGGACGGGGAAGATGCGTTCAACGCCCACTCCGAATGACTGCTTGCGAACGCAGAACGTCTCGCGCGCGCCCGAACCCTGGCGGGCGATGACGATCCCCTCGAACACCTGTGTACGGCGGCGGGTCCCCTCGATCACCTGGAAATGCACGCGGACGCGGTCGCCCGGGGCGAAGCGGGGAACACGGCGCAGCTGACGCTGCTCGATGCTTTCGATGATCGTGCTCATGGAAAAGCGCGGGACTCGGACGAGCCCGCGCCGGGTCGCGAATAGTAGCGAACGGTAACCGCCGTTCAGGCGGGTTAAGGGCCCTTGCGAAGCTCCTCGCCACGGGCGCGGCTGCGGGCCAAGCGCCACTCCTGAACCTTCGCGTGATCTCCGGACAAAAGGACCTCCGGCACCGCCCAGCCTCGGTAGCTGGCGGGCCGCGTGTAGTGCGGGTACTCGGGGGCACCGGCCAGCGCGTCCGAGAAAGACTCCTCGACCACGCTCATCTCATGGCCCAGCGCACCCGGCAACTTGCGGAGCACCGCGTCGGCGACGAGCATCGCAGCCGGCTCGCCACCCGACAAGACGTAGGGACCGACGGAGACCGTGTCCGTCGCGAGGTGCTCGCGCACACGCTCGTCGATGCCCTCGTAGCGCCCGCAGAGGAGCGCGATGTGAGGCTCGGTCGCCAGCTCATGGGCCAGCGCGTCGGTGAACTGACGGCCCGACGGAGCGAGGACGACCACACGGGAAGGCCGGTTGCCTTCGGCGTAAGCGGCCTCGAGGGCAGCGTGGACGACATCGACCCGCATGACCATGCCCGCACCTCCGCCGTACGGGGAGTCGTCGACCTGGCCACCTGTCAACGGGGTGGTGTCACGCCAGTTAAAGCAGCGAAGCTCCGAGCCCTGGGCCGCGACGTTGACGACGTGCCGCTGCCGCTGAAACCAGCCGAACCACTCGGGAAACAGGGTGAAGACATCGATCCGCACGAAGGCGTCCGCGGATTTCAGTCGTCGTCTTCGACGATGTCCACGGAGATCCGGCGGTCTTCACGCGTGCCGGCGGCTCGGGCGATGGTGCGAATCGCCTTGGCGACGCGCCCCTCGCGGCCGATCACGCGGCCCAGATCAGGCTGCGCGACCTTGACCTCCAGGATGAGCTCGTCGCCCTCGTCGAACTCCTCGACCTGAACCTCGTCCGGCTCGTCGACGATCGAGCGAACCAGGTACTCGACAAGATCGGTCGCGGGCGACGCCAATTGGCTGCCCTTAAGAGCCGGAAGCTTTGATGCCCTGCGTGCGCAGGAGCTGCGCGACCGTCCGGGTTGGCTGAGCGCCGTGGGCGAGCCAGTGCTGGGCCCGCTCGGCATCCAGCACGATCGTCGAGGGCTCCGTCTGCGGGTTGTATTGCCCGATCGTCTCGATCGTCCGCCCGTCACGGGGCGAGCGCTTGTCGGCGACCACCACGCGCCAGACCGGGTTCTTGCGAGAACCAACCCTGCGCAATCGAATTCGAACAGCCATAAAGCGACGCGAAGGTTAGCGAGGGTGCCGCAAGCCCTCACTTGAGCAACTGCGCCAGATCGGGCATCTTGCCCTTGGCCAAGGCCGCCATCATCTTCTTCATCTGGTCGAACTGCTTGACGAGCTGCTTGACGCCCTGGACCGTGGTGCCGGAGCCCCTCGCGATCCGCTTTCGCCGTGAGCCGTCGATCAAGCCCGGGTTCGCACGCTCCGCAGGGGTCATCGAGAGGATGATCGCCTCCACGCGATCGAGCTCGCGCTCGTCCATGTCGGCCTGGCGGAGCTGCTTCATCGCCTTGCCCATGCCGGGCATCATCCCCAGCACGTTCTGAAGCGGCCCCATCTTTCGGACCTGGCGCATCTGCGTTAGAAAATCCTCCAACGTGAACGTCTGCTTGCGGATCTTCCGCTCCAGCTCGGCCGCCGCGTCCTCGTCATGGACCTGCTCCGCCTTCTCGATCAGCGTCATGACGTCCCCCATGCCGAGGATCCGCGTCGCCATTCGCTCCGGGTGAAAGCGCTCGAGCTGCTCGATCCGCTCACCTACCGACGCGTACATGATCGGCTTGCCCGTGACCGCTTTCACCGACAGGGCGGCGCCGCCGCGGGCATCGCCGTCCAGCTTGGTCAGGATCACTCCGTCGAACTCGGTTCGCTCGCCGAAGGCCTCGGCGACGTTGACCGCGTCCTGGCCAGTCATCGCGTCCACCACCAGCAGGACGTTGTGCGGCTTGACCCGTGAGCGGATCGCGGCCAGCTCGTCCATCAGCCCCTCGTCGATGTGGAGGCGTCCCGCTGTGTCGACGATCAGGATGTCGTGGCGCTCACGCCGGGCCTCGCCCAGCGCCCATTCCGCGATCTCCACAGGGTCTCGCCCGACGCCCTGTTCGTAGACATGGGCGCCGGCCCGCTTGCCCATCGCCACGAGCTGCTCGACGGCCGCGGGGCGCTGCGTGTCACAGGCAGCCAGCGCGACGCTCTTCTCCTGCTGGGCAAGGAGCCGGGCGAGCTTCGCCGAGGCGGTCGTCTTGCCGGACCCCTGCAGTCCCGCCATGAGGATCACCGTGGGAGGCTTCGAGGCGAGCGCCAGATCACGGCTGGCGCCCCCCATCAGCGCCGCCAGCTCCTCGTTCACGATCTTGATCACCTGCTGCCCTGGATCGAGCGCCTCCAGGACGCCCGCACCGAGGCAGCGCTCCTTGACCGTCTGTGTGAACTGCTTGACGACCTTGAAGTTGACGTCCGCCTCGAGCAGCGCGAGGCGGATCTCCCTCATCGCCTTGTCGACGTCGGCCTCGGTCAGGCTGCCGCGCGAGCGCACCCCGGAGAGGGTGGACTGGAGGCGATCACCGAGCGCGTCGAACATGCCCGGAGCTTACGCGGGCCTATTCGCCGAGGAGCTCCTGGCAGAACTCGCGCGCGTCGAAGGGCCGCAGATCCTCGAGCTGCTCGCCAACGCCGATCAGCTTCACCGGGATCCCGAGCTCCGACGCGATCGCCAGCGCGATGCCTCCCTTTGCGGTGCCGTCGAGCTTGGTCAGAACGACTCCGGTCACGCCCGCGGACTCGGCGAACGCCCTTGCCTGGCGCAAGCCGTTCTGCCCCGTCGTGGCGTCGATCACGATCAGGGTCTCGTGTGGCGCCCCGTCCAGGCGCTTGGCCGCCACCCGCCGCACCTTGGCGAGCTCGTCCATCAGGTTGCCGTGCGTGTGCAGGCGGCCCGCTGTGTCGACAATCACCACGTCGGCCGCGCGAGCTTCGGCGGCGGCCAAAGCGTCGAATACGACCGCGCCGGGATCGCCCCCAGGGTGGCCGCGCACGACGTCCACGCCCGCCCGCGCGGCCCACGTCTCGAGCTGCTCAACCGCGGCGGCACGATAGGTATCGGCGGCGGCGACAATCGTGCGCAGTCCCAGCTCGGCGGCGCAGACCTGTGCGAGCTTGCCGATCGTTGTCGTCTTTCCGGTGCCGTTGACGCCGACAACCATGATCACGCTCGGCCGGCGGCTCAGGTCGACGGGAGCGGGCCCTGCGGGAGCCGCAACCTCGGCAAGCAGCTCCACCAGGCGGGCGCGCGCCGCGTCGCCCGGGCCCACCGCTCCGGATGTGACCTCGGCCTCCAGGCGTCCCACCACCTGCGCCGTGACCGACGCCCCGACATCGGCCAGGATCAGCGCTTCCTCCAGGCGCTCGAAAGCGTCGGCATCAAGCCTGTCGAAGAAGCTGGCGGTAACCTCGGCGCCGAGCGCCTCGCGGCTACGGGCCAGGTTCTCACGCAGGCGCTTGAGCACGCCGACGCGCGGCGGCGCGGGCTCGCGGCTCGGCGGCGGATCGGCTTCGGCCCCGCCACGGGCACGGTCACCCAGGTCGAACGCGTTCGCCCACCGACTCGCCATCGAGCGGCAGGCTAGTGGGTTCCTGGAAGGTCGACTGGGGGCGTGCGGTGCCTACGCCGCGTCGGCCTGGCCCAAGACCGCTTGCTCCGTCTCGGCGGGCATGCGACGGGAGATCACCTTGCTGATCCCGCCCCGGCTCATCGAGACTCCGTACAGGACATCGGCCGCGTCCATCGTGCGCTTTTGATGGGTTACGACGATGAACTGGGCTCGATCGGAGAAGCGGCGCACGAGCTGGAGGAAGCGGTCGATATTGGCGTCGTCCAACGCGGCCTCGACCTCGTCGAGGATGTAGAAGGGCGATGGCCGCGCCAGGAAGACCGAGAAGACGAACGCCAGCGCAACCAGCGATTTCTCGCCGCCGGACAACAGCTGGAGCTTGCGCATCGCCTTGCCGGCGGGGGTCACCTCGATTTCAATGCCTGACGAGTCCTCCGCTTCGCGTCCGGGCTCGTCAGGGTCCGTCGAACGCTCGTCACTCTCGGCCGTGGGTCCATCCTCTGAGCCATGTCCCATGCCGCCCAGAACCTGCTTTGGGCCCTGCTCGGAGACCATGCGCAGACGGCCGCGGCCGCCCGGGAAGAGATGCCGGATCAGGTCCTCGAAGTTGGCCTTCGCCAGCTCGAACGTCCCGTCGAAGGCCTCGGTGATCGTGCGATCGGTGTCGCGAATCAGGCCCCGCAGCTCCTTAAGCGCGTTCTCCAGGTCGGTGCGCTGCTCCTCGAGCTCGTTCAGGTAGCTCCGCGCCTTCTCGTACTCCGCCTCGGCAAGCGGGTTGACCGGTCCCAGGGCCTCGCGGCGGCGCGCTAGCCGCTCGAGCTTCGCGTCGATCTCAGCTCGCTCGGCGTCCGCCAATGGCTGCGTGGCGGGCTCGATCTCGCGGCCGAGGGCCGTCGCGATCCGACCCAGCTCTGACGCGGCCTCGTCGCGCCGGTCGCGCAGGTGCGCTGCCGCCACCTCGGCTTGGGTCACGGCCTCGCCCGCGCTCCGCAAGCGAGCCTGAATCTCCGCGTCGGCGCGAGAGCACTCGCGCAACGCCGTGGTCGCGTCGTTCGCATCCGACTCGGCCAGGGTCCGGCGCTCGAGCTCGGCGGCGCGCTGTCCAGTCGCGTCGCGTGCGGAGGTTGCCGCCTGACACAAAGCCGCGACCTCCTCCAGCAGGTCAGCCTCCAAGGAGATCCGCCGTTCGATCGAGTCCTGGGC
>JALZKA010000031.1 GCA_030859475.1 Actinomycetota bacterium | reverse complement strand
GTAGGAGGGTGTGCGCGGGTCGGGAGGTCGCGGGCGGGATTTCGACTGCCGAGGCGGATCTCCCGACGCTGTGGTCGTGTGCACGGCCGAGATGTCGGGAGGTCGCGGGCGGGGTTCGACTGCCGAGGCGGATCTCCCGACGCTGTGGTCGTGTGCACGGCCGAGATGTCGGGAGGTCGCGGGCGGTTTCGACTGCCGAGCGGGGTCCGACGCTGTGGAGGGATTGACCGACCGTCCCCGGCGGAGTGGCCGTTCGGCCGATTTAACTACGTTGAGTGTTGCGCAAGATACATCGAGTGACAACTGCGACTGGAGCGACCCGCCTCCGACACGGTCTTCGGCGTGCCGTAAAGGCGTGTGTGGCCGTTGCTGTCACCGCTGCACTGCTGGGCACCTCAGGTCCCGCCTGGGCCTCGACCGCGCCCGACTTCGAGGCACCGTTCCCCTGCGGCCAGAAGTGGTGGGCGGAGACGCGGAGCGGGCACAGCCCGAGCTGGTACTCCGTGGACTTCAACCGCTACGACGACTATCGCAACGCCGTGCTCTCCTCCGCGCCAGGCGTCGTGACGACGGTCGAGGACACCGGTGACACGTCGTACGGCAAGTACGTGGTCGTCGACCACGGCGACGGGTGGACGACGCTGTTCGCCCACCTCGACGAGCAGTGGGTGGTCCTGGGTCAGCACATCGACCAGGGGCAGTACGTCGGCCTGCTCGGCACCAGCGGCGGGTCGAGCGGCCCCCACCTGCACTTCGAGGAGCGCCTGAACCGAGTGGTCCAGCCGGCTGTGTTCCACGGCGAGCAACTGGTCTACAACACCGAGATCACCTCGCGGAACTGTGGGGACGTGCCGGTGGTGGGCGACTGGAACGGTGACCGTCACACTGATCTCGGGGTCTATCGCCGGGCTGAGACCCCGAAGTTCCGGCTGCGGCTGCCCGACGCGACCGCGAGGGACGTCGTCTCCGGCGCACCGCTGGCTGAGCCCGTCACCGGCGACTGGAACGGTGACGGTGTGACCGACGTAGGCACCTGGGACCGCGCCACCAAGACGTTCAGCCTGACGACTCGGCGGGGCACCGAGCAGATCCGCTTCGGCGGTCTCAAGGACAAGCCGGTGACCGGCGACTGGGACGGCAACGGTCGTACCGACGTCGGCGTCTTCCGGCCCAAGACGAGCGCCTTCCGGCTGCGTTTCCCGGACGGATCCGTCACCCGCTTCCGCTTCGGCTCGGTGTCGTCGACGCCGGTCGCGGGGGACTGGGACGGCGATGGTCGCACCGACGTCGGTGTCTTCGACTCGGCCACGGGGGGCTGGGTGCTGCGCAACGGGGACGGCTCGACGCGGACTCCCACCTTCGGCTCGCCCGGCTCGATGCCGGTCGTGGGCGACTGGAACGGCAACGGCACCACCGACCTGGGCGTCTGGTCACCGGCGACGGCAATATTTTCCCTGCGGGCGGGCGCAAACCGCGATGTCGAGCAGATCAAGTGGGGTATGCCGCGCTGACCGCGCACCGGCTCAACGCCCGGTGACCCGCCCGACGAGGTGAGGCGCACCGTCCTTGGCGCGGCTGACACCGAAGTCGATGACCCCGTCGCCGAGCCGGCTGCCGAAGCCGACAGTGCTCGGCAGCGGGATCGGCTTCTTGAACGCGACGTCCACGGTGTACGCGTCGGGCAGCCTGCCCTGCAGCGCCGCCAGGCACCGCGCCTTCGTCCACATCCCGTGCGCGATCTGGCGCGGGAAGCCGAATGCCTTCGCGGTCAGGCCGTAGAGGTGGATGGGGTTGCGGTCGCCGGAGACGCCGCCGTAGCTTCGGCCCAGATCGCCGGGGAGCTTCCACTCGGCCTCCTCGCTCAGCTCAGCGGGCTTGGCGGGCTCCGGCTTCGGGCCGCCTTCGGCGGAGCCGCCGCCGCGCCGCAAGTTGACGCTTTCGCCTACCCAGACCAGCTCGCCCGAGGCCCGCGCCTCGCTGACCAGGGTGAACGTCGTGCCCTTGGGATGCGGTTGCAAGTCCTCCGCCCGGACCCGCAAAGAGAGCTCCTCGCCGATCCCGATCGGCCTGCTCTGGACGATCCGGTTCGCGACGTGGACCATGCCGATCGCCGGGAACGGAAACGACGAGTCGGTCAGGAGCGCCATGTGGAGCGGGAAGGCCAGGACGTGCGGATAGGTCACTGGCAGCGCGTCGCGGAGGGTGAACTCGCAGACCTCGCAATACTCGGCCAGACGGGCCGGTTCGACAGCGACTGACTCAAGCGCCAGCTCCAGATCGGGCAAATCGCCGCCGCCGCCCGCCAGGAACGGCAGATGGCCCGTTCCCGGCAGCGCGCCGACCCCGGCCCGCAGGAACTGCGGAATCGACGAAGGAGCGCTGTCGAGTGTCCTGGTCTTGGTCATGCGCCGATCAGACTCTGGCCACAGACGCGGACCACGTTGCCGTTGACGCCACCGGAGGCGGGGCTCGCATACCAGGCGATCGCCTCGGCCACGTCGACCGGGAGGCCACCCTGGAGCATCGAGTTCATGCGCCTACCCGCCTCGCGTGTGGCGATCGGCATCGCGGCAGTCATCGCCGTCTCGATGAAGCCCGGGGCGACGGCGTTGATCGTCAGGCCGCGGTCGGCGACGACCGGCGCCAGCGCCTGGACCATCCCGATCACGCCCGCCTTCGAGGTGGCGTAGTTCGTCTGGCCGGCGTTGCCGGCGATCCCGGAGATCGAGGACACCGTGATAATCCGTCCGTTCGGGTGGATCAGCTCGCGTTCCATCAGCAGGTCGTTGATGCGCTCCTGCGAGGAGAGGTTGATATCGATCAGACCCTCCCAGCGGCCCTCGTCCATGTTGCCGAGTGTCTTGTCGCGGGTGACGCCGGCGTTGTGGACGACGATGTCGACGCCGCCATGCTCGTCCTGGAGGTGCTCCGCGATCCGCTCGGGAGCGTTGACCGCGGTGATGTCAAGCGCCAGCGAAGAGCCGCCGATCTCGCCCATCACCTTGTCGAGGTCGGCCGCCATCGGCTCGATGTCGAGCCCAACGACGTGCGCACCGTCGCGGGAGAGCACGTTCGCGATCGAAGCGCCGATGCCGCGCGATGCGCCCGTGACCAGGGCGACCTTGCCATGAAGCGGGCGGTCCCAGTCGAGCGCCTGGCTCTCCTCGGCGGGGATGATCCGGATGACCTGACCGGATACGTACGCCGACCGGGGCGAGAGGAGGAAGCGGATCGTGGAGTCGATCGCGTCCTCGGCTCCGTGTCCCACGTAGACGAGTTGCGCGGTTGAACCCCTGCGGACCTCCTTGCCGACTGAGCGAGTGAAGCCCTCCAGGGCCCGCTGGACGGTCGCCTCACGGGGGTCGTCGCAAAGCTCAGGCTGCGTCCCAAGCACGACGACCCTGCCGGAGCGGAGCACTCGCCGGATGCTCGGCGTGAAGAACTCGCGCAGCTGGTTCAACCCGGTCGAGTCCTTGATGCCGGACGCGTCGAAGACGAGCGCCTTGAAGCGGGCGTCGGCGTCAGGAGCCTCGTTGTTCCAGACGGCAGCGTTCAACCCCGCTTCCCCTGCGGCCTGACGGGCCTCGTCGTCAAGACCCGTTCGGACGGTCGCACCAGCGCCTGCCAGAACCCTGGCGAGGGCGCCGGACAGGCGGCCGCCCGGGGCGGCGCCCAGCAGGATCTCGCCCTCGATCAGCGGCTGGCCAGGCTCGTAGCGGTCGAGCTCGACCGGCTGCGGCAGGCCGACGGGGCCCGCGATCAGGCCGCCGATGCGGCTGTTGACGAGTTGCGAGTAACGATCAGACATAACCCTCCTGGCCTCCCTACTTCTCGAGGATCGCGACGACGCCCTGGCCGCCTGCTGCGCAAATCGAGATCAGGCCCCGTCCGGAGCCCTTCTCGTCAAGCGCCTTGGCGAGCCCCGCGACGATCCGGCCGCCGGTCGCGGCGAACGGATGGGCGGCGGCAAGTGAGCCGCCGTTGACGTTCAGCTTCGACCGGTCGATCGAGCCCAGCGGCTCGTCGAGCCCCAGGCGCTGCTTGCAGAAGACCGGGTCCTCCCATGCCTTGAGCGTCGCCAGGACCTGCGCCGCGAAGGCCTCGTGGATCTCGTAGAAGTCGAAGTCCTGGAGCGTCAGCCTGTTGCGCTTGAGCATCCGCGGCACAGCGTAGGCCGGCGCGATCAGGAGGCCCTCCTTCTTCCCGACGTGATCGATCGCCGCGGTTTCGGCATCGACGAAGTGGGCCAGGACCCTGTGCCCGTGCTCCTTCGCCCAATCATCCGACGAGAGGAGCACCGAGGAGGCTCCGTCTGACAACGGGGTCGAGTTCGCGGCGGTCATCGTCCCGTCCTCGCCGCCAAAGACCGGGCGCAGCTTCGCCAGCTTCTCCATCGAGGAGTCGGCGCGCAGGTTCTGATCGCGCTCGAGGCCCAGATAGGGCGTCAGCAGGTCATCCATGAAACCGCGGTCATACGCGGCAGCCAGGCCCTGGTGGCTTGCGACGGCAAGCTCGTCCTGCTCTTCGCGCGTGATCCCCCATTCGCGGGCCATGATCGCCGTGTGCTCGCCCATCGAGAGGCCCGTTCGCGGCTCGGCGTTCTGCGGAATCTCCGGCACGATGTGGCCCGGGCGAACCTTGCTGAGCGCCTTGACGCGGTCCAGGTTGGACTTCGCGTTGTTGGCCTCGATCAGGATCGCGCGCAGCTTGTCGTTGACCGCGAGCGGCGCGTCTGACGTCGTGTCGGCGCCACCGGCGATCGCGGAATCGATCTGCCCGAGCGCGATCTTATTGGCGACCAGGACGGTGGCCTCCAGGCCGGTGCCGCAGGCCTGCCCCACGTCGTACGCCGGGGTCTCGGGGGCGAGCTTGGTCGAAAGCACCGTCTCCCGGGTCAGGTTGAAGTCGCGAGCGTGCTTCAGGACAGCGCCGGCGGCGACTTCGCCAAGCCGCTCGCCGGATAGGCCGTAGCGGTCGATGAGGCCGTCGAAGGCGGCGGTCAGCATGTCCTGGTTCGACGCCTTGAGATAAGCGCCGTTCGAGCGTGCGAAGGGGATCCGGTTGCCACCGAGGACGGCGACGGGCCGGGTCTTGGCGTTCATCAGTTCCTTCCTTTCTTGAAGCGGCGCCGCTTAGCGCAGCTCGGACGAGCTCTTGCCCAGAAGCTGGCGGGCGATCACGAGCTGCTGGATCTGCTGGGTCCCCTCGAAGATGTCGAGGATCTTGGCATCGCGAGCCCACTTTTCCAGGAGCTCCCGCTCCCCGTAGCCGACCGAGCCGCAAAGCTCGACGCAGCGCAGCGCGATCTCGGTGCCCATGCGCCCGGCCTTCGCCTTGCACATCGACGCCTGTAGCGAGTTCGGCTTCGAGTTGTCGGCCATCCACGCGGCTTCCATCATCAGCAGGCGTGCTGCCTCGTAGTCGGACTCCATCTCGATGAAAGCCGCGGCCGCACCCGCTTGGTGCGTGACCGGGCGGTCGTAGTCGATCTCGATCCCGGCTTCCTCGAGCAGCTCGCGCGTCCTGTCGAGGCTGGCCTTGGCGACGCCGATCGCCATTGCGGCGACCAGGGGGCGCGTGTTGTCGAACGTCTTCATCACGCCGGCGAAGGAGGTCTTCGTGTCGATCTCCGGCGAACCGAGCAGGTCCGCCTTCGGCACGCGGCAGTTCTCGAGCCGGAAGGCAACTGTGTCCGACGCCCGGATTCCAAGCTTGTGCTCGAGCCGATCGAGGACCAGGCCCGGGTTCAAGCGCTCGACCACGAACGACTTGATCGCGGCGCGGCCGAGCTCGCGGTCCAGGCTCGCCCAGACGACGACCAGCTCGGCGCGCTCCCCGGCCGTGACGTAGATCTTCTCGCCGTTCAAGACGTAGTGATCGCCGTCTTCGACCGCGGTGGTGCGGATCGAGGCCGAGTCGGAGCCCGCCTCCGGCTCGGTGATCGCCATCGCGGCCCAGCGACCGTCGAAGCGCTTCAGCTGATCCTCGTTCGCAACCGCCGCGATCGCCGCGTTCCCGAGCCCCTGGCGGGGCATCGAGAGCACCAGGCCGACGTCGCCCCAGCAGGTCTCCATCACGCCGAGGGCCGACGCCATGTTGGAGCCGTTGCGGTTGCCCTCATCGCTCGCCACGTCCTGCTTGACGCCCGCGGCGCCGGCGCCTTGCGAGCCACCGGAATCGTTCATCCCGTCGATCAGGGCCGCCAGCATGTCCAGTTCCTTCGGGTAGGAGTGCTCGGCCAGGTCGTACTTGCGGGAGATCGGCCTCAGGACTTCGAGCGCCACCTGGTGCGCCTGCTCGGAGAGGACCTTGAACTTCTTGGGTGTTTCGAGATTGATCATCAGCAGCCCTCCTAGACGAGCAGCGCTCCCTCGTAGAGGCCGGCGGCTCGCAGATCGCGATACCAGCGTTCGACCGGATGTTCCTTGATGTAGCCGTGGCCGCCGAGGAGCTGGACGCCGTCCGAGCCGATCTGCATGCCGCGGGCGGCAGCCAAACGCCGCGCCTGCATCGCCTCGCGGGCAAACGGCAAGGCCTGGTCCGCGCGGGAAGCGGCGCGGTAGGTGACCAGCCGCATCCCCTCCAGCTCGGTGGCGATGTCGGCCACCTTGAAGGCAACCGCCTGCCGGTGAGAGATCGGCTCGCCGAAGGCCGAGCGCTCGTTCACATAAGGGATCACGTAGTCGAGCACCGCCTGTGAGGCACCGACCGCCAGCGCCGCCCAGGCGACGCGACCGAGGCGGATGCAGTCCGCGTAGACGTCGGGGTCGGCGGCACCCAGCAGAGCGTGACCGGGCAGCGCGACGTCGGTCAGCTCAAGGGTGGCGGTAGCCGCGGCGCGCACGCCCATCGCCGGCTCGGCCTGCAATGTGATGCCTTTCAGGCCGGCCTCGGCGATGAACAGGGCGGGCGCTCCGTCGAGGGCGGCGGCAATCACGAACAGCTCCGAGTCGGCGCCACGGACGACCAGCGACTTCGTGCCGTTCAGTGAGAAGCCGTCGCCGCTGCGGGTGGCCTTCGTCTGGAGCTCGAACGGGTCGAACAGGGGGCGCGGCTCCTGGATCGCGAGGGAAGCGGCCGGAACCGTCTCGCCGACGAACTCCGGCAGGTATGTGCCCTGCTGGCCGGCATCGCCCCAGAGGCTGATCGCCGTTGACACGGCGGCGGGCGAGAGCGTGGCGACGGCCAGGCCCATGTCGCCACGGGCAAGAGCCTCGGTGACCAGGACCGAGGTCACCGCAGAGCGCTCGGTGACAGCGCCGCCCAGCTCCTCGGAAACGCCGAGCATCGTGATCCCCAGGTCGTTCGCCTGGGTCAGAAGCTCGCCGGGCGCCGCGCAGGCGGCATCAGCATCGAGAGCGGCCGGCCGCAGCTTCTCCATCGCGAAGTCCCCGACTGACTCGCGCATCATCTGCTGCTCGTCGTCTGGTGTCAGGTCAAAGAGGTCGGTGCGCTTGCCGGTACTGAGGCGCGAGGGCGGCTTGCCGTTCTGCTGCACGCGGGCGAAGGTGCGCCCGGCGGTGCCGGCGGCCTTGAAACCGCTCTTGGTGGCGTTGTAGAGGGCCCTCTCCGCGGGGCCGCGCAAGCCGGCGCGGTCGAGCAGGGGAGATGCAGCGATCCGGTTCAGCGCCCTGAGGCCAATTCCCATCGCGTTGTCGGCTGCGCTCATCGGCTCCTTCGTTCCTACTGTCGGTAGCTTTCGGGATCGGATGGTAGCAGCGGAGCGATCCCTCACCCGCTTGCTGCGGTGCGCGTTTCGGGCCCCCGGGGCGTCCCTAAGCGCTCACTCCTGCGGGGCGGACCACGGCCATCCGAGATCGGTGCGCGTTTCGGGCCCCGATGATGGCCCCAGGCGCTCACTCTGGCGATGGGCGCCCCTTGTACGCAGTGGCCCCGAGCGCAATCATCAGGAGCTGGCGCTCCGCCGTGCGGATCACCTCCGCCTCCGCCTCGGGGCTGGCGGCCGGCGCCTCAAGGATCCCTTCGACAGTCGAGACCATCGTGTTGACGATCAAGCTGGCCATCACGCCCAGGTCCTCCGTGCTCCATGCGTTGAGGTAGGGAAAGCGCGAAAGGTCCGTCGCGAGCTCGCTCGAGAAGAGGCGGATCTCTGACCGGATCGCGTGGCGGATGCTGGCCACCCCGCCGAAGCGCTCGCGCACCAAAAACAGGAACTGCGGGCGGTTGGCGTGGACGTGACGGACGAGGATCTCGACCGAGCCGCGGATCACGTGCTCGAAGCGCCGGGTGTCGGCGCGGGCCTCGCGGAGCATCTCCCGCAAGGTGCCAAACGATTCGTCGACGAGGGCCAGGCCAAGTTCCTCCATGCCCGCGAAGTGGCGATAGAAGGCGGTGGGGACGACGCCGACTTCGCGGGTGACCTCGCGCAGGCTCAGGCTCGAAAAGCCCTTGCCCTCCAGCAATCCAAGCGCCGCTTGCATCAGCTCCTGCCGCGTGTTGCGCTTTTGCTCGGCGCGGTTTCGCGGATGATCCGGGCGCCTCTGCGCGGCGGAGACGGACAGGCTGGGCGAACGGTTGTCCACCGAAACAGTGTGACGCACGTCACGTGGAAAAGCAAGCCCAGGCCTTGAAATCTCAAGGCTGGGTCGCTACGGTGTGAACAGTTGTTCACTCAATTTGAGGATGAGAGATGCCCACTGAGACACCACCTCGACGCCAACCCTCGGCCCGCTCCGCGGGGCGCCGTCTACTCCGCTCCGGCTTCGTCGACAGCCTGGTCGGGCCCCATGGAATCGACCGCTACCTGGAGCTCGTCCGCCCCCACTGGACTCCCAGCGAGCCGCGCGCCCAGGTCGTCCGGGTCAGCCGGCCCTCCGCCGGTCATGCCGTCAGCCTGACGCTCCGCCCCAACGCCGCCTTCGCCGGATTCAAGCCAGGCCAGTTCGTGAACCTGACCGTTGAGATCGCCGGCGTTCGCCGAAGCCGCTGCTACTCGCCGACGACCTCCGCCCATCACGAGGGGACGATCGAGCTGACGATCAAGACCCATGAGGAGGGGCTCGTCTCCGGCTGGCTCGCCCGCGAGGCGCGCGCCGGGATGGTAGTCGGCCTCTCGGCCGCCGACGGTGACTTCCACCTGCCCGAGAAGCGGCCGGGCCACCTCCTTCTGATCAGCGGCGGTAGCGGCATCACACCCGTCTTGTCAATGCTGCGCACGCTGGCCGACGAGTGTCATCTCGGCCGGATCGACTTCGTCCACTACGCGCCCACTCAGCACGAGGCCCTCCACACGGGCGAGCTCGAGAACCTCGCCTCCCGCATGCCGGGGTTGCGGCTCCACCGATCCTTTACCCGCGAGGCGGGAGCCGGCGAGCTGGATGGCCACTTCGGACCGAAGCACATCGCCCGGGTGGCAGCCGATCCGAGCGCCGAGACCTTCGTCTGCGGGCCGCCCGCCCTGATCGACTCGGTGCGCGAGTCCTGGACTGATGCGGGCCTTGACGAGCGCCTTCACATCGAAAGCTTCGTGCCTCCCACCCTCGCGATCCGCACCGACCAGGCCGAGGGCACCGTCGCGTTCGCGGGAGCGGGCGAGCGCGTCGTAAACGACGGCCGGACTCTGCTCGAGCAGGCCGAAGCAGCGGGCCTGAACCCTGATTTTGGCTGCCGAATGGGCATCTGCGCGACCTGCACCTGTCGCAAGAGCGCGGGAGCGGTTCGCAACGTGGTCTCCGGCGCGATCTCGGACTCAGAGGACGAGGACATCCGCCTGTGCGTATCGGTTCCCGTAGGTGACGTGGAAATAGCCCTTTAACAACCAACCACCACGCCGAGTGTCGACAAACAACCCGATGTGGGGCGTTTCTCGACACTCGGCGAATGAGGAGACAAATCACCATGAAGACACCACTGACAGACGAGCAGATCGAGGCCTTTGGCGCGGAGCTGGACGCAATTCGCCAGCGCCATGTCGCGGACCTCGGCCAGCGCGACGCTGACTACATCCGCAAGATCATCCGCGCCCAGCGCGGCCTGGAGATCGGCGGGCGTGCCGCGATGTTTGCTGGCTTCTTCCCGCCCGCGTGGATCGCCGGCACGGCCGCGCTCGCGGCCTCGAAGATTTTGGACAACATGGAGATCGGGCACAACGTGATGCACGGCCAGTACGACTGGATGAACGACCCGGCGCTGTCGGGCAAGACGTTCGAGTGGGACACCGCCTGCCCTGGCGACCAGTGGCGCCATTCGCACAACTACATGCACCACACCCACACCAACATCCACGGCAAGGACCGGGACATCGGCTACGGGTTCATCCGCATCTCCGACGAGCAGCCCTGGCGTCCCTACTACCTTGGCAACCCGCTCTATGCAGCGCTCCTGGCGGTCTTCTTCCAGTACGGGGTCGCCTTGCACGACCTCGAGACCGATCGGATCTTCGCCGGCGAGGAGCGCTGGGGCGAGAAGCATCGCCGGATCGGAGCTGCGATCTGGAAGAAGGTGCGCCGCCAGACCTTGAAGGACTACGTGCTGTTCCCGCTGCTGACCGGCCCGTCGGCGCCGTTCACGCTGGCCGGCAACGCGACCGCGAACCTGACCCGCAACCTGTGGTCGTACATGATCATCTTCTGCGGTCACTTCCCGGACGGAGTCGAGGAGTTCACCGAGGAGGAGACCGAGAACGAGACTCGCGGCGAGTGGTACTACCGCCAGCTCCTAGGATCGGCGAACCTGACCGGCGGCAAGCTGTTCCACGTCATGTCGGGGAACCTCTCGCACCAGATCGAGCACCACCTGTTCCCGGACATTCCGGCGCACCGCTACGCCGAGATCTCGGTCGAGGTCCGGGAGATCTGCGAGCGCTACGGAATCGCCTATAACGCGGGGCCGCTGCATCGCCAGTTCGGCAGCGTCGTTCGCAAGATCGTCCGTCTCGCCCTGCCGGACGGGCCCCGAGGGGGCGACCCCGGCCAGGACAAGCCCACTGCGGACGAGCTCCCCGCGAGCACGAATCGGGAGCCCGAGCTGGTCGCAGCGTGACATCCTGTGAGCCGATGGCTCTCGAGCGCTCAGAGATCCGGAAGGACGCGATCCAGACGATCGTCGAGTCGGGGGCGTCCCACGCCGGGCAGATCGCCGCGATCGTCGCCGGTGCCGTCCGCGACGTGACGCGTGAGCTCGGCGACTTCGCCACCGATGTGTTCGAGATGCGCGAGGCGTCCCGGCGAGCTGAGAACGATCGGGCTTAATCGGGCGACCCACGCTGGCGATCCGCCGGGGCGGCGGACCCAAATGGGTTACTCGAGCTCCGGGATGTGCTGGGCAACATGCCTGTCGATCGTCCGACGCACCCATTCCTGGGTCGGCGGGTCGGCCATGCGGTAGCGGCCGAGGAGGAGCTGCTGATCGTCGAGCGGCAGCCCGGCGATCTCCCAGCTCACCGCGAGGCGCTCGAACAGCAGCTCGCTGCGGCGTCGCCAATCGTCGTCCACCGTCGCCGGCCCGTGTCCCCGCGCCCCGGCCACCGTGCGGATCGTGCCGGGGCTGAGCGACTGGCGCAGGGTAAGGACGTTGCCCTCCTCGTCGGTGTAGTCGACCGTCGGGACCGGCTCGCGCGCGCGGCGTTTTCTTCCCTTCGCCATCAGCCTGCCGCCGTGATCAGCACTGATCCTCGATCAGCTCCGGCAGGGAAGACTCCTGCTCGGCATCCAGGCCGGCGGCCGTCACGACCAGCGTGAACGACGGATCGGCCTTGACGTCCTGGCACGCCTCGCTTTGGGCCACGAAGGCTTCCAGGACCTCCTGCTTTTCCGGTTGGATCAGGCCGATGAACTCGCCCACGGTGATGTCATACGGGGCCTGGTCCTCAGCCCCGTCCTCCTCGCCGCAGGCTCCCAGCGCGAGCACGGCCGCCACGAACAGCGCTGTGAAGCATGGGACCGGGAGCACGCTCAATCGATCAGGCGCAACTCCATGCGCCGCACGGCGATCCTCCACATCGCCACCGCGAAGACCACCAACGCCCCGAAGCGGATCAGGTCGGTGGCCTCGAAGCCGAAGCTGGCGTGCCGGACCAGCTCCACGAGGTGATACAGCGGGTTGACCTGGGCGATGACCTGCGCCCCCGCAGGCAGGCCGTCGATCGGGAAGAAGGTCCCGGCCACCAAAAACAGCGGGGTGATCACCAAGGTGGTGACGTAGTTGAAGTGGTCGATCTTGGCCACGGTCGCGGCGACGGCGATGCCGAAGGCCGCGAACCCGAGTGCGGTCGCGAAGCAAAACAGCGGGACCAGAAGCATCCCCGGTGCGGGATCGAGCCCGAAGCCGATCGTCACGAGCAACGGAAAGCAGCCGTAGAAGCCGGCGCGGATTCCGATCCACAGCATCTCTGCGGTAACCAGCTCCTCGACGTCGACGGGAGCCGCCAGGATCGCGTCGTAGGTGTTTTGGAAGCGGTGCTTGACGAAGGTGCCGAACATGGCGGGAAGGGCGCTGGAGAAGATCACCGCCGTCGCGACCATTCCGGTGCCGACGAACTCGACGTAATCGAGCCCTTCGACGCGGTCCACCAGGGTCGCGCCGAGCCCGAGGCCGAAGGCGAGCAGGTAGATGATCGGCTCCAGCACGCTGGAGAAGGTGGTCGCCTTCCAGAAGGTGCGGAAGTTGGCGACCTCACGGCTCATCACGCCGCCGATCGCGGCGGGCTCCAAGCGGCTGGCGCCCACCTGGGAAGCCACGGCTACTCCGCCTCCTCGCCGGTCAGCATCACGAACACGTCCTCAAGCGAGGCGGCACGCCGGACCGCATCATCCGGCACCGCGCCGTTGGCCGCCCGCTCCGCACCCACGATTGCGATCGCCGGTCCGGCTGGCCGCACCCGTAGTCCGCCGGCCTCCGCCCGGGCGCGCGCCTCCGCCAGGCGGTCGGGCGGCCCGTAGATCTCCGCGGTTTCAAGCCCCGCATGCTCGGCGATCAGGTCCCCGGGGTTGCCCCGGGCGATGATCTTGCCCTTCGCCATCACCGCCACTTCGTCCGCCAGGCGCTCCGCCTCCTCGATGTAGTGGGTTGACATCAGGATCGTCGCTCCGCCGCCGCGCAGGCCGTCGATCAGCGACCAGAGCTCGGTGCGGATCTGCGGATCGAGGCCGACGGTCGGCTCGTCCAGCAACACCAGCCGCGGCTCGTGAACGAGTCCCCGAGCCAGCAGCAGGCGCCGGCGCATCCCGCCGGAGAGCGCATCGACCGCGTCCTTGCGCCTGGCGGTGAGCCGTGCGACGCCGAGCGCGCGGTCAACCGCCGCCTCGACGTCCGGCACGCGATAGAGGCGTGCGAATACGGCCAGGTTGTCCTCGACCGTGACGTCCACGTCCAGGTTGTCGAGCTGAGGGACGACTCCCATCTGCCCGCGCGCCACCTTGGCCTCGCCCGGCAGCTCGTAGCCGAGGACGGAGATCTCGCCCTCGTCGGCGATCGCCTGGCCGGTGAGGAGCCGCATCGTCGTCGACTTGCCGGCGCCGTTAGGACCGAGGAGTCCCATGCAAATTCCTGGCGGCACGTCCAGGTCGAGGTGGTCGACGGCGGTGATCGGCCCGAAGCGCTTCAGAGCACCCCGGACAGAGATCGCGGGCGTTGGACGCGCCCTCGTAGGTAGCTCGGCCACGACAGCGAGGATAGGGGCCGTCGGCTAGCCGACGTCCAGGATCTCGAGCTGCTTTTCGCCCCCCGGGGTCGAAACCACGACCAGGTCGCCTTTGCGCGCTCCGATCAACGCTTGGGCAACCGGGCTCTCGACCGAGAGCTTTCCCTGCGCGGAGTCAGCTTCGAGGCGGTGGACCAGGGTGACCTCCTTCTCGCCGCGCTCGTCGCGGAAGCTGACGGTGGAGCCGACCCCGGCCTTTTCGCCCGCCGCGGGCGCAGCGACCTTGGCGGTGGCCAGGAGCGCCTCCAGCGTGCGGATCCGAGCTTCGTTCATGCCCTGCTCCTCGCGGGCCGCGTGATACTCGGCGTTCTCCGACAGGTCGCCGTCCTCGCGGGCGGCCTTGATCGCCGCCGTGATCCGCGGTCGGCGCTCTTCGGTCAAGCCTCTCAGCTCCGCCTCCGCCTCCGCCTTGCCCTCGGGACTGATCTTGTTGCTCTGATCTGACATTCGCAGGATGCAAGCTAGCGATCGCGCTAACGGGGAGGACCGCCTCGAGGCTATCCTTGGTTGGACATAAGGGGGCGAATCAGATTCGACGTGGATTTGTTCGCCTTGATGTTGCGAGTCGAGGATCCAGGGTTGGCCTCGTAAAACTCTCCCTGGAAAACCATAATTGCGAAGTCTCATGACTTCGCCCTCGCGGCCTAAATAGCCGTTTGAGGGAGTCGGCCCGGGGTGCCCGCGCCCGGTCAACCGGCTTCAGAAAGCGGGCTCACCCCACAGGTAGGACCCTCGATCTGAGGGGGACATCCCAGGAGGGTGTGGCGCCGGGGACGTGCCCCACGGATTGACCGACCCGGCCGCCGAGATCAGACTCCGATGGGCACACTCGTAGACGCATCAAGACAACGTCCGCGGACGTGGGTGCAATTCCCACCGCCTCCACTTTTTTCGAAGGGTCCATTCAACCCCCAACCGTTCTGAACACCCTCATCCCGCGCGCCTCGTAGTTCGCCAGCGCGTGCGAGCCATCGGTTGAGTTCGTCTCGACCCACACGCGGTCCGCCAGCTCGAGCCCGCGCCGCAGAACCGCTCCGAGCAGGACTCCGCCCAGTCCCCGGCCGCGGAAGCCTTCCCGCACACCGAGGATCGCGATCAGCACCCCGTCCTCTCCAGGAAGCAGCTCGGCGTAGCCGGCCACCTCGCCATCGGCTTGGAGCACCCAGGTTTCGATCCCGCGCGCCCATGCGCACCAGCGCTCGGCGCTCCATGGGCGCCGATCGACCCAGGCGAACGGCGCGCCGATCTCCTCGTACAGGCGGCGGTTGAGCCCCGGGGCGTCGACGCGCTCGATCGTCTCCCCCGGACTCAGTTCAGCCGCCGGGGGCCGGAGCTGATGGGGGCTCGTCACTTCCAAGTATGTGGTGACGCGATCCACGTCGGTCAACATATGACCTACCGAGCGGCGCGAGCCGCGAAAAGCATGTCCCGCCGGAGGCGTATCAGTGGAAGCGCATCCTCACCAGCTCGACCCGATTCACCCCGGCTCGGGCCGCAAGCGAACCGTGCGCCAGCGGTTCGAGCGTCTGTTCGGGCCGATCGTCGCGGTCCTGATCATCCTGATCACCAAGGGCAAGGCGATCCTCCTTTTGCTGCCCAAGCTGAAGATCTTCACGACCTCGGCGTCGATGCTGGTCTCGATCGGCGCATACGCGCTGATCTGGGGGTTCCCGTTTGCCCTCGGTTTCGTGATTCTCCTTCTCCTCCACGAGATGGGCCACGTCTTCCAGCTTCGCCGCGAGGGCATCGAAGCTTCGGCGCCGATGTTCATCCCCTTTCTTGGCGCGGTCGTCGCCGCGAAGTCGCTGGGCGACGACGCCGCGGCCGAGGCGCGAGTCGGGCTTGCCGGCCCGATCCTGGGCTCGATCGCCACCTTGGTGCCGCTCGGCATCTGGCTCGCCACAGGCGAGGAGTTCTGGCAGGCCCTGACCTTCGTCGGATTCTTCCTGAACCTCTTCAACCTGCTTCCCGTCCTGCCGCTGGACGGCGGCCGGGCGATGGCCGCCCTCTCGCCCTGGCTATGGGCGGTCGGATACGCCCTGCTGATCGCGCTGACCTTCGCCTTTCCCAACCCGATCCTGCTCCTGGTCCTGATCTTCGGCGGAATGGAGTCCTGGCGCCGGTGGCGGCAGCGCGGCACCCCCGAATCGCAGGCCTTCCACGCGATCCCGGGGCGGACGCGGGCCTTGGTCGCGCTCACCTATGTGGGGCTCGCGGCGCTCTTGGCGCTGGGCGTGGCCGAAACCCACCTCGAGCGCGACTTCGACGACGTCTAGCGGGCGGCCTGGCGGGGTAGGTTGAGGCCATGCCCGAACGCGAGTTCGACGTGATCGTGATCGGCGCCGGCCCGAGCGGCGAGGTAATCGCCGGCCGCCTCGGTGAAGCGGGCCTGGGTGTCGCTCTATGCGAGCGCGAGCTGGTGGGCGGGGAGTGCTCCTTCTACGCCTGCATGCCGTCGAAGGCACTGCTTCGTGCCGGCGAGCTGATCGGTGAGGCGGGACGGGTGCCGGGCCTCCAGCTCGCGTCCGAGCGCGTTGACGCCGATGCCACCCTGGCGCGCCGGGACGAGGTCATCCACGACCTTGACGATTCCGGCATGGAGCCATGGCTCAGTGAACGTGGCGTCGAGCTGGTTCGGAAGGCGGGCGCGCTCGACGGCGAGCGACGGGTGAAGGCTGGAGACGATGTCCTCTTGGCCCGGCGGGCGGTCGTGCTGGCCTCGGGCACCCGCGCATCCCTGCCGCCGATCGATGGGCTTGCGGATGCGGAGCCCTGGACGAATCGAGAGGGCACGACCGCCAAGGAAGTCCCAGCCAGCCTGATCGTGATCGGCGGCGGGCCGGTTGGCTGCGAGCTCGCTCAGGCTTGGCAATCCCTTGGCGCCAAGGTGACGCTGCTCGAGATGGCGGACCGGCTGCTGGCGAACGAGGAACCCTTCGCCTCCGGCGAAGTGACCACGGCGCTCCGTGGAGGCGGCGTTCGCGTGGAGACGGGCGTCGAGATCTCGGCCGTTACCCGGGATGAGGAAGGCTTCGAGGTTGTCCTCTCGGGCGAGCAGACCATGTCGGCGGCGGAGTTGATGGTTGCCGCGGGGCGCAGGCCGAATACCGATGAGCTTGGGCTCGAGACGGTCGGGCTCGAGCCCGGGGAGTGGATCGAAGTCGACGATTCATTGCGGGTCGAAGGCCGGGACTGGCTCTACGCGATCGGCGACGTGAACAATCGGTCGCTCCTGACCCATGCCGGCAAGTACCAGGCCAGCGTGGCGGCGAAGGTGATCCTGGGCGACGAGGCGACCGCGACTTCAGACACTGCGGGCCCGCCGCGCGTCACCTTCACCGACCCGCAAGTCGCGGCGGTCGGGCTGACGATGGCGGGAGCGACAGACGACGGCCTGAACGTCCGCGAGGTCAGGGTCGCCACCTCCGGCAACGCCGGCGCAAGCTTTCACGGCCGCAACACGGATGGTACTTCGCAGCTCGTCGTGGATGAAGACCGTGGAGTCGTCGTGGGGGCGACCTTCGTCGGCTACCAGACCGCGGAGATGCTTCACGCCGCGACAATCGCGATCACCGCAAAGCTGCGTCTGAGCCAGCTCTGGGAGGCGATTCCAGCGTTCCCAACGCGCGGCGAGATCTGGCTGAGGCTCCTGGAGGAGTACGGGCTCTAGATAGTGAGCCGGCTCTTCAGGTCGTTCAGGAAGTCGCGCGGAAAGCCCGGGATCTCGTCAAGCTGGTCGAGCGACGTGAAGGTGCCCTGGCGCTCGCGATGGGCTAGGACGCGCCCCGTTTGGGTGACCGAGAGGCCGAAGCCACGCAGATCCTCATAGGTCGCGTCGTTGACGTTCACGGTCGCGGCGGATGACTCCGTGGCGGCGTCCGGCTCGGGCTCCGGCTCGGGTTCCGGCTCCTGCTCGGGCTCGGGCTCGGGCTCCGGCTCGGGCTCGGGCTTCGGCTCCGGCTCCGGCTCCGGCTCGGGCTCGGGCTCCGGCTCGTCGAAGATCTCATCTGGATCGACGACCGGCACCGGCTGCGCGATCTCGTCCACGACAGCGCGCGCGCGATCCTCGGCGCTGGACGCACGCCGCTCGGCTTCCGCGATCCGGTCGAGCAGCTCGCGAAGATGCTGCGCGCGGCTGACTTCGTCCGATCTGAGCTTGGCGAGACGCTCCGCTCGAGCCGCCCGGGCTTCGGCTTCGGCCGCTTGTGCCTCGACGTCCTCGAGCCGCTTGGTCGCCCGCTCCAGCGCCTCCGCCGTCTGGTCGTGGCTTTCGGCCAGGCGCTGCTCGGTCGCCTGGAGCTCCGTCGCAAGTGCGTCCTCCTGCGCCCGGCGTGCGTCGCGCTGGCTCTCAGCCTGCTGGAGCTCGGAGAGCAGGTCATCGCGCCTCGGATCGGTTGACGCAGCGGCGATCGCCTCCTTCGCCTCCTGAATACGCCGCTCCGCCTCGGCCTCGGCCGCTTCAATCCGTCGCTCCGTCTCGGCCTTGGCGCTCTTCTCATCGAGCGTCGTGCGCTCGACATCCACCTCTCCCTCGGTGCGCTCGAGCTTCGCCAGGGCCGCACGCTCCGCCGCCGCGCGGACCTCCCGCTCCTCGTCGGGCGGAACCGCGCCCGCTTCTGGCCGAGGCTGGGGGATGATCGAGTCGAGCTGGGCGTCGAGCCCGGTCTCCGCCTGGGCGGCGTCCTTGGGCTCAGGTCTCTTGGTGGCCTTCTTGGCCTTCTTGGCCAGCCGCGCGGCCTCCTGCTTTTGCCGCGACATCTCGCGCCGTTCTTGGCGCGCGCGCTCCCTGCCGGCGGCGTTGGCCTCCCGCACCTTCGCCTTTGCCTGCCGGGCGCGCTTGCGTTGTTCGAAGAACGACGGTCCCTCCGCCTTCGCCTCGGCCTTCATCGCCTTCTCCGCCTGCTTTTGCTCCGCGCGGGCTCGCCTGGCAGCCTTTGCCTCGGCCTTCGCGCGCTCGGCGGCGTCCTTCTTTGCCTGGCGTTCGGCCGACTTGGCCGCCCGCCTGGCTTCCTTCTTGTCGACCTGCGGAGCGCCGGCGCCGGCAGGGACCGGAGCGGCTGGCGCGCCTGGGGGCGGCACGGACGGCAAGACTTCATCGGTCGGCGCGGGCTGCGGCGCGGCGCCGGTCTCGGGCCCGGAC
>JALZKA010000116.1 GCA_030859475.1 Actinomycetota bacterium | reverse complement strand
GTCCTGGCTGGTGAGCCGCGGCGAGCCGGGCTATCCGGTGTGCCTCGAGAATCTGGCGGATCCACCGGCAGCGCTGTTCGGGCTCGGCGATTGCGACCTCCTTGGTGATCTGGAGCCCGGCCTCACGGTCACGATCGTCGGCTCGCGGCGCTCCGGTGGCTACGGGCTGGGGGTGGCTCGTGAGCTCGGGTGCGTCGCCGCGGGGGCCGGTCTCGTGGTCGTCAGCGGTATGGCGCTCGGCTGCGATTCGGCCGCGCACCAGGGTGCGCTCGACGGTCGCGGTCAGACGATCGCGGTCCTGGGCGGCGGGGTGGATGTGATCTCGCCGCCTTCCAAGGCTCACCTGCACCGGCGGATCGTCGCGTCCGGTGGTGCGGTGATCTCGGAGTACCCATCCGGGACGGTTCCCGAGCCGCACCACTTCCCCGCGCGCAACCGGATTATGGCGGCCCTGGCGAAGCTGACGGTCGTGGTCGAAGGAACCTATAAGTCGGGGACCCAGATCACGTCGCGGCGAGCGCAGGATTTGGGGCGCGATCTCGGGGCCGTCCCCGGGCCGGTCACCTCGCCGCTTTCGGAGCTTCCAAACGAGCTCATCAACTCCGGCGCCACGATGGTCCGCGGCGCCCAGGATCTGCTCGATGCGATGCTCGGGGTGGGCGTTCTCGCGGCCAAGACGATCGGCCCGGAGCTTGACCCCCGGTTGAGCGCGGCGCTGAAGGCCGTCGGAGCGGGCGCCGCCAGCGCGGACGCGGTTGCGACCCAGGCGGGCCTGGATGGCGGCGCGACCGCCGTCGCACTCGCCCGGCTGGAACTGATGGGCTACCTGGTCGCAGACGCCGTGGGCCGTTATGCGCGAACCAGCCTGCGCGAGCCCGGGTAGCCTCCCGGCCCCGATGACCGATCCGCAACCGCGCGTTCCCGCCGTCCTCTCGATCGCCGGCTCCGACTCCGGCGGCGGCGCCGGCATCCAGGCGGATATCAAGGCGTTCGCCCGTTGTGGCGTACACGGGATGACGGCGCTGACGGCGATCACCGCACAAAACACGGTGGGCGTCACGATGGTCAGGGCGGTGGATCCGGAGATGATCGTCGCCCAGGTCGAGGCCGTGAGCTCCGATATCGGGGTCGACGCGGTGAAGATCGGGATGCTGGGGGACGAGGTGACGATCGCGGCCGTCGTTGAGGCGCTCGACGTGATCGAGCGCTATCGCTCCGGGGTCCCGGTCGTGGTCGACCCCGTGATGGTCGCCGAGAGTGGCGCCACCCTCCTGGACCCGAATGCAAAGGCGGCGCTGATCGAGCGGGTGCTGCCGCGCGCCACCGTCGTCACCCCAAATGTGCCTGAGGCTCGGCAACTCGCGGGCCGCACTGCCGACGACGTGACCTCCGAGGAGCTGGGCGACGCGATCCTGGCGCTGGGGCCGGGGGCCGTGATCGTCACGGGTGGTCATGCCGGCGACGGCGCCGACGTGCTGGTGGACGACGCCGGCGCGATCAGAATCGACGGCCCCCGCTACCCGGACGGCGCCGCGCACGGGTCGGGCTGCACGCATTCGTCGGCCGTGGCGGCGCTGCTGGCGCGCGGCATGGAGCTGACGGAGGCCGCGCGCTGGGCGCGCGAGATCGCCGCCGAGGCCGTCGGGCACGGCTTGCGCGAGCTTGGCGCCGGCCCGGGGCCCGTTTCCGTTCTGCCCCTACACTCACCGCTCCGATGAGCGAGACGCTTCCCCGCCCCCGTTCCGCGGCCGTCTTCGACGGGCCCGATCGCGCGGCGGCTCGGGCGTACATGAAGGGAATCGGCTACGACGATGCCGCCCTTTCCAAGCCGACGATCGGGATCGCCAACACCTGGATCGAGGCGATGCCCTGCAATTTCCACCTCCGTGGCCTGGCGGAGCACATCAAGGCCGGGGTCAAGGCGGCGGGCGGCACCCCGATGGAGTTCAACACCGTGGCGATCTCGGACGGGATCACGATGGGAACGAAGGGGATGAAGACCTCGCTTGTAAGCCGCGAGGTGATCGCCGACTCGATCGAGCTGACGGTTCGCGGCTACCAGTTCGACGCGGTCGTCGCGCTCTCCGCTTGCGACAAGACGATCCCGGGCTGTGCGATGGCGCTGGCGCGGCTCGACATCCCGGGCGTCCTGCTCTACGGCGGCTCGATCGCGCCCGGGCGCTGGCACGGCAAGGACGTGACGATCGGTGACGTCTTCGAGGCCATCGGGGCCCACGCGGCCGGGAAGATGTCGGACGAGGATCTGCGCTCGCTCGAGGACGTCGCCAGCCCCGGCGCCGGGGCCTGCGGCGGTCAGTTCACGGCCAACACGATGGCGTGCGCGATGGAGGCGCTGGGTATCTCACCAGGCGGCTCGGCGATGGTGCCGGCCGAGGACTCCGAGAAGGGGACGGTGTCCGAGCGGATCGGTGAGCTGGTCATGCAGGTGCTCGCCCAGGACCTGCGCCCGAGCAGGGTGATAACCCGCGATTCACTCGAGAACGCAATCGCATGCGTGGCCGCTTCCGGCGGCTCGACCAACGGGGTGCTTCACCTGCTGGCGATCGCGCGCGAAGCAGGCATCGAGCTGGAGATCGACGACTTCGAGCGGATTTCCAGCTCCACCCCGCTCTTGGCGGACCTGAAACCCGGCGGGCGCTTCGTCGCCACCGACCTTTACCGAGCCGGAGGCGTGCTCTTGATCCTCAACCGGCTGGCCGAGGCGGGCATTCTGCATCCGGATGCGATCACCGTAAGCGGTCGCACGATCGGCGAGGAGGCGGCCGCGGCCGCCGAGGAGCCGGGGCAGGAGGTGGTCCGGCCGCTCTCCGATCCGTTGAAGAGCGAGGGCGGCCTGGCGATCCTGCGCGGCAACCTGGCGCCCGAGGGCGCGGTCGTCAAGCTCGCCGGGACGGAGCGCCGCGGCCAGAGCGGGCCGGCCCGCGTGTTCGAGAGCGAGGAGGAATGCTTCAGCGCAGTGAAGGACGGGAGGATCGAGGCGGGTGACGTGATCGTGATCCGCAACGAGGGGCCGGCGGGCGGCCCGGGGATGCGGGAGATGCTCCAGGTGACGGCCGCGATCGTCGGGGAGGGCTTGGGCGAGGAGGTGGCGCTGATCACCGACGGCCGCTTCTCCGGCGCAACGCGGGGCCTGATGATCGGTCACGTCGCGCCCGAGGCGGTTCGCGGCGGCGCAATCGCCGCGCTTCGCGAAGGCGACCTAATCACAATCGACATCGACGGGCGCGAGCTCTCGGTCGACCTCGCAGACGACGAGATCGCGGCGCGGATTGCCGCCTACGTACCGCCGGAGCCTGAGTATGCGACGGGCGTGATGGCGAAGTACGCGGCGACGGTCACGTCCGCCTCGCTGGGCGCGATCACGGGCTAGGCGGCCCTACCCGGGCCCGAGCGGCGCGAGGAAGGCGTCGAGCAGGCGGTTGAACCGAACCGGCCGCTCCAGCTGCGGCAGGTGGCCGGTGGCGTCCAGGATCACGGTCTGCGCGCTTGGCAGCCGCCCGCCGTACTCCGCGGCGTCGATGACCGGCAGAATCATGTCGTCCCGGCCCCAGACGATCATCGCGGGCATGGTCAGTGCCTCGAGGGGGGCGCTGGGCTCATAGCCGGCCACGGCTTCCACCGCGGCCAGGAACCCCGGGCGCCCGCTGCCGTTGCGGTAATGCTCGTAGAGGAGCTCCCGGCGCAGCTCGCCGGGACGGTGAAAGATCGTCCGGAACGCGGAGCTCGCCAAGCGCGGACGTTGGATCGCCTGTGCCTGAAAGCGGACCCAAAGCGGCACCATCCCTGCCAGCAAGCGGGCCGCCAGGACTGCGGGCTCGTTCCGGACGCCAGCGCTTGAGATCCCGGCCGGCGCGACCAACACCAGGCGCCGGACCCGCTCGGGCTGGGCAAGGGCGGCCTCGATCGCGATCAGCCCTCCGAGCGAGTTCCCAACCAAGTCGAGCCGGTCGACCCCATGCAGGTCGAGGAATCGCGCCACGGTCGCTGCGTAGCGCGGGACGGAGATCGACCAGTCCGGCATGGGCGAATAGCCGAACCCCGGCAGGTCAAGGGCCAGCACCCTGTGAGTCCGCGCGAGGTGCGGGATCGTCTCGAGCCAGTTCTGCCAGCAGCCGTCAAGGCCATGAACCAGCAACGCCGCCGGCCCGTCCGACGGGCCCCGCTCCACGTAGTTGAGCCGGGCCCCGCCGAGCTCGCAGCGGCGCAGATGCTTGCTCCAGTCGACCCGCAGCCACTCGGGTGAGGCGTTTCCGTATGGGTCGGGGCCCTCGCTCGGCGTCGGGTCGGGCCGTGGTGCGACGGCGCCATCCTTGCCGCGAAGCAGATCAATCGCCTCGCGCAGGTCATGAAACATCAGCCAGGAGAATGCCAGCCCGGTATCTGACAGGCCGATTGCGCATCGCGGAGGAGGATGAAGAGCCGCAGGGAACCCTGCCTACACTTGTTTAAGCGCAACCTCACCGTGAAACGCAAGGCCTACATCCTCGGCACGCTGACCCTCGTCCTGTTCCTGGGCGTGGCCGTCGCTGCCTACGCCTGGGATGCGTCGCGCTCCGACGAGATCGCCGAGGGCATCGAGATTGGCGGGATCGACGTCGGCGGGCTGACCGAACCGGAGGCCGAGGCGCTGGTCACGAGCGAGCTGATCGAGCCCCTGGATCGCGACCTCGTCGCGACCTATGACGACGTCAAGTACAAGCTCAGCGCCAAGCGCCTGGCCGTCCGGGCGGACGTGGAGGGAATGGTCGACAGCGCGTTCGACACCTCCCTCGAGGGCGGCCTGCCAACCCGCATCTGGCGCTACGCAACCGGAGGCGAAATCGACCGGTCGATCGAACCCGAGGTCCTTTACGCCGAGAAGGAGGTCACCGACCTGGTCGCCCGCATCGCCGAGGCGATCAACAGGGATCCAGTGAACGCCTCGGTGGTGCCCACGCCTGCTTCGCTTGACCCGGTCGCCGAGCAGGACGGTCGCCGGCTGAAGGAAGAGGACCTCCTGCGCAAGCTGACCGCGGCTGTGCAGAGCCCGACCCACCGGCGTGTCACGGCAGCGGTCGAAGTCGTCGAGCCCGACGTCACGGTCGACGAACTGGCTGCGCAGTACCCGGTGTACTTGACCGTCGACCGCTCGAGCTTCCAGCTCAAGCTCTGGGAAGGGCTCGAGCTCACCAAGGCCTACACGGTGGCGATCGGCGCCGTGGGATTCGAGACGCCCGCGGGCGAGTACGCCATCCAAAACAAGGCCGTCGACCCGGCCTGGAGCGTCCCCGACCGCGACTGGGCGGGCGACCTGGCGGGCACCGTGGTCCCGGGCGGCACCGCGGATAATCCCCTCAAGGCTCGCTGGCTTGGGATCTACGACGGAGCCGGCATCCACGGCACCGACGACACCGGCTCCCTCGGCAGCGCCGCCTCCCACGGTTGCGTGCGCATGTCCGTCTCCGACGTGGTCGAGCTCTACGACCAGGTCCCGGTCGGCACCCCGATCTACATCGGCTAGCCACTCGGCCCTGCCGGCTGACCCTCAGGCGCCCTCAGGCATCAAGATCCTCACGGTGCCCCTCGGCCCGAGCGGTCGCCCAGATGGCCCGCAGCGATTCCTGCTCGCCCGCCCAGAGCCACCGGTCCAGCTCGTGTCGCGCGGCGATAGCGAGCACCGCGGGAGCCTCGTCTCGTCCGTCCAGGTCCACCAAAGCCCAGAGCAGCCCGATCCGAATGACCAAGCGACCATGGCCGTCAAGCCGCCTGAGGACCCCGAGCTCGCGATGCGCACGGGCCTGCTCACCAGGCTTCAGTTCGTCGTAGCGATCGGCGGCCTCGGCGGTCATTCGGATCGTGCCGTAGTTCACCCACTCGAACCCCTCGGATAAGTCGATCTCGGCATTGGTTCCCAGGGTCCGATTGCGGAGCGCCCAAGCCTGCGCCTTCTGAATCGGCAGGAGAATGGCGATCGGGCGCCCGTGCCTGGTGACTATCAGGTGCAACCCGTTCTCAACCCGGCCCATGAAGCTCGACGTCGCCCGCTGCAGCTCCCGGATCCCAACCTCGATCGTCCTCACACCCTGGCCAACCCCGACAAGCCGCTTCTCGCCCCGCCCGGATCGGAAATCGGCACGGCCAACCCAGATCACCGCTTTCGGAAATGTCTGTACAAATGTCCGACACGACCGGGCCTCAACCGGAAAGGTGGCTTGAACACTGGCGTTTCCCGGGAGGCGCCGTCGAGTGTCTGACAATTGTGCAGACATTCCTAGATCCACTCCGAGGGGAGGACCGCCCCGACGCACGAGGGTTTGCGCTCCGGAGATGACTTCTGGGCTGGCCGCGGGACGGCAGATCCCTTGCGCGGGTAGGGGAGGCCCCGTTGACGGGGAATCGTGCGGCATGAGTGACGCGATCGCGAGCAAGGGCGCGGCGGCAAAGGCGGCGCCTGTACAGGCGAGCCCTCGCTGGGAGGCCGCTCTGCTCGCTTTCGCGCGTGATCAGGATCGGCGGGGGGTATCGCCGGTCACGAAGCGCGCGTACGCAAGTGACCTGCGCGAGCTGGCGCGGTGGGCGAC
>JALZKA010000030.1 GCA_030859475.1 Actinomycetota bacterium | reverse complement strand
GTTTCGCATACGGCCAGGTAGCACGCCAACGTTTCGGGCTCGTAGCTGCGGAGGCCGCGCCGCTCCAGGCGGCGCGGGATGTGGAGCTCGCCCGGGGCGACGAGCGTGGCGGTCACGGGGGCGTCTGAATCGTCCGCCCGGAGTGAGGGCAGCTGAAACTCCACGTGCCGCTTCCGAGGGACGACCATGCGACGCACCAGAGGTGTTGCAAGTGCGCGCCTGCGCAGCCGCGCGCGCGCCGGGCGCAGCCTCCGTCGAAGGGAACGACGGACGCGGCGCGTAAGCCGGCCCGGAGCGCTCTGCGCGCGTCTTGGCACCCGTGTCACGTCAGCGCCGCGCCGCAGCGCCGAGCTCGTAGCCCAGCTCGGCCAGGGTCTCGCCGGCTACCGCTTCGAACTCCTCCTGCTCGGCGGCCGTCATCGCGTTTCGCCACGCGCCACTTCGCTCCTCGGTCACCGGCTGCTTGAGCATCTGGTGTGGCCGCAGCCGCTGCTCCCCGCTGCGGCCGGGACGACGAGCGCTCGGCGGGAGGCCGCCGGCCATCTCGGCGAGGCGCTCCGGAGCCTGCTCGTGGGGCGCCAGCATGCGTTCGTCGAAAGGGAGGGCCAGCATCTCGCAAAGCTGGCCCAGGATCGCTCGCGGATCGCGCACCAGATCCTCATAGAAGATCTCCACGTAGTGATCGACCTTCTGTGATTTCGCACGTGTTCGCTGAATCGAGCGCGCCCACCCTCCCGCCCAGTGGGCAAGCGACCCGGGGTCGCGATCCTGGTTGAGATAGAACCCCTGCAACGAGCGCGCGACATCGCGCCCATCGCGAATGATGTGAATGAATCGCGCCTCCGGGAGGGCGCTCGCGATCGTCGGCATGAAGCGGCGGTAGCGCGGAGTCTTGTCGCCCCAGCGCTGCTTTCCGAACCGGGCGGCGTACGCGCGGTAGAACTCGCGGGCAACTGCGCCGGGCCGCGGCCGGGAGAGAGCGTCGAGACGGGCGTGGAGCTCGTCGTTGTCGATTCCGAAGTCGGCCCAGCGCCGGCATGACGTCATGACGTCCATCATCTCCTGCGAGCTGGTCCGGCGGCCGCGGCACATGCGGATCAGTCGCGGAATGAACCTGGTTTCCGGCGGGATCGCCAGGTCCGGGTGCGAGTCGCACATCAAACGCAACAGCGAGGTGCCGGACCGCGGAACCCCGAAGATGAACGGTGCCGGTGGCTGCTGGCTCGCGAGGAGATCTGTTCGGCGCCCCTGCTCCATCGCCCCATTCTTGCAGCCGGGGGTCGGGCCCTGCCGCGAGGACGACCACCGATGCGGTGGATCGGGTCAGGGCGTCGATATCTAAGTGAAGTAAACATAGATTTTCTGCTAAGCTCGCTTCCATGCGGCAGGATCGCTTCACCACCAAATCCCAGGAGGCCTTTGCCGCGGCGCAAAGTCTGGCGGCGGCTGCGCGAAACAGCGAAGTAGCGCCCGCCCACCTGCTCTCGGCATTGATCGAGCAGCCCGAGGGCCTGGTCGTTCCCGTTCTCACCTCCGCCGGCGCCGACGTCGAGCTGGTCCGGGGCGAAACCCGCGCGATCGCCGATCGCGCGCCGACGCTCCAGAGCGAATCCGAGCCGCGCCCGGCGGATGCCCTGGTTCGCGTGCTGCGCAAGGCGCAGGACGAGGCGGCGGCACTCGGCGACGAATACACCTCGACGGAGCACCTCCTGCTGGCGCTGACCGGGGTCAAGGACCTGAAAGCGCTTCTACCCGACCGAGCGGCGCTCACCGAAGCGATCGGCGCCGTGCGCGGCCCTCACCGCGTCACGACCCCGAATCCCGAAGACACGATCGGGGCGCTCGACAAGTTCGGCCGCAACCTCACCGCGGACGCCGAGGCGGGGAAGCTCGACCCTGTGATCGGCCGGGACGAGGAGATCCGCCGCGTGATCCAGGTCCTGAGCCGCCGGACGAAGAACAACCCGGTTCTGATCGGCGACCCAGGCGTCGGCAAGACGGCGATCGTCGAAGGCCTGGCCCAGCGGATCATTGCGGGCGACGTGCCGGAGTCGCTGCGCGACCGCCGGGTCGTCGCGCTCGACGTGGGTGCCCTCCTGGCCGGCGCCAAGTACCGCGGCGAGTTCGAGGAGCGGCTCAAAGCCGTCCTCGAGGAGATCAAGTCCGCCGACGGCCGGATCGTGTTGTTCATCGACGAGCTGCACACGATCGTCGGCGCCGGCGCCGCCGAGGGCGCCGTCGACGCCGCCAACCTGCTGAAGCCGATGCTCGCCAAGGGTGAGCTGCGGACGGTGGGTGCGACAACGCTTGACGAGTTCCGCAAGCACATCGAGAAAGACGCGGCGCTGGAGCGCCGCTTCCAGCCAGTCTTCGTCGATGAGCCGGACATCGCCGACACGATCGCGATCCTGCGCGGGCTCAAGGAGCGCTACGAGAGCCACCACGGCGTCGACATCACGGATCCGGCGGTGGTCGCAGCGGCCACGCTGTCCGAGCGCTACATCGCTGATCGCTTCCTGCCCGACAAGGCAATCGACCTGATCGACGAGGCAGCGTCCCGCCTCAAGATGGAGCTCGAATCCTCACCGGTTGAGATCGACGAGATCGAACGGCGCGTCCAGCAGCTTGAGATCGAGCGCCAGGCGCTGACGAAGGAACCTGACGACGCGTCCAAGGCACGCCTCGACACGCTCGACGCCGAGCTCGCCAACCTGAGGGAATCCGGAGCCGAGCTTCGCGCCCGCTGGCAGTCGGAGAAGGGGGCGATCGACGCGATCAACGAAGCCCGCGCGGAGCTGGAGGCGGCCGGCCGCGACGCGGAGCGCGCCGAGCGCGATGCCGACCTGGAGCGGGCCGCCGAGCTTCGCTACGGCACGATCCCCGACTTGGAGCGGCGAATGGCCCAGGCGGACGCCCGGCTTTCAGAGCTGCAGTCGCAGGGCGCCTCGATGCTCACCGAGAAGGTCACCGAGGAGGACATCGCCCAGGTGATCGCAAAGTGGACCGGGATTCCCGTAAGTCGCCTGCTGGAGGGCGAGGTCGAAAAGCTGATCCACATGGAGGAGCGCCTCCACGACCGGGTGATCGGGCAGGACGAGGCCATCGCGGCGGTCGCCAACGCCCTGCGCCGGTCCCGAGCGGGGCTCGCCGACCCCCATCGCCCGATCGGCAGCTTCCTGTTCCTTGGCCCCACCGGCGTCGGTAAGACCGAGCTCGCCAAGGCATTGGCCGAGTTCATGTTCGACTCCGAGCAGGCGATCGTGCGCATCGACATGTCCGAGTACATGGAGAAGCATTCCGTGGCGCGGCTGATCGGCGCGCCGCCCGGCTACGTGGGCTACGACGAAGGCGGGCAGCTGACCGAGGCCGTGCGCCGCCGCCCCTACGCCGTCGTCCTCCTCGACGAGATCGAAAAGGCGCATCCCGACGCGTTCAACGTGCTCCTCCAGATCATGGACGACGGGCGCCTGACCGACGGCAAAGGCCGTACGGTGGACTTCACGAATACCGTCCTGATCATGACTTCCAACGTTGGCTCGCAGGAAATCGCCGCCGAGGCCATCGACGAGCGGATCCGCGACCGCATCGAGGGCATCCTGGCCGAGACGTTCAAGCCCGAATTCCTGAACCGGGTCGACGAGACGGTGATCTTCCACCGCCTGAGCCGCGAGGACATCAGCCGGATCGTCGATCTCCAGGTCGGCCTGCTCGCCGCGCGGGTGGCCGAGCGCGGCATTGAGATCGAGTTGACCGACGACGCGCGGGTGCTGCTCGGCAACCTGGGCTATGACCCGACGTACGGCGCCCGGCCGCTGCGCCGGGTGATCCAGCGCAGGTTGATCGACAAGCTAGCGCTGAAGCTCCTCGACGGCGAGTTCGCGGAAGGGCAGCGGGTACGGGTCGATACCGAGGGCGGCGAGCTGGCCTTGAGGCCCGCGCCACGAGCGGTTCGTGAAAGCGACGCGGCGTAGCCCCGGCGTCGATGCGATCGTGGCAGCCGGGAGCGGTGTGAATCGCAGCGGCGAACCCGGTAACGCCGAGGCCGCGATAGTCTGAATCTGCGCGACGAAAGCCCCAGAGAAGGAGAGTGCGATGCCTACTTACGTGATGCTCACCAACCTCACCTCGGACGGTGTCAAGACCCTGAAGTCGAACCCTTCCAGGGTGCAGGAAGTCAACAAGGAGGTCGAAGCGCTCGGTGCCAAGGTCCTGAGCCAGTGGGCGGTCCTCGGCCGGTTCGACTTCATCACCGTCGTCGAGGCCCCCGATCACGAGACGATGGCCAAGGTCTCCGTCGAGCTGGGCTCGCGCGGGACGATGATGACCGAGACGCTCACGGCGATCTCCACCGACGAGCTCGTCAAGGCGATCTGAGCGCCCTCGCCCGCAAGTGGACGGGGCTCCGATGAGGGTCCTCGTGGTCGGGGGCGGCGGCCGCGAGCACGCGATCGTCCGGGCGCTTGCCCGATCGCCCCAAGCGCCCGAGGTGCTGTGTGCGCCGGGCAACGCAGGGATCGCGACCGACGCCCGTTGCCTGTCGATCGACGCTGAGGCAATCGATGACCTGGCCACCGCGGCAGCCGCGGAGCAGGTTGACTTGGTGGTTGTCGGGCCCGAGGCACCGCTGGTCGCAGGCCTCGTGGATCGGCTGGAAGGGGAGGGGATCGCGGCGTTCGGTCCTGGGGCCGCCGCTGCCCTGTTGGAGGGCTCCAAGGTCCACGCCAAGCAGGCGATGGCGGAGGCCGGCGTGCCGACGGCCGAGCACGCGGTCCTCCGCAACCGGGCCGAGGCACTGGAACGGCTGGGAAGCACCACCTATCCGACCGTCCTGAAGGCCGACGGGCTGGCCGCGGGGAAAGGCGTGATCATCTGTCAAACCGAAGCCGAGGCAAAAGACGCGGTGGATGTCTTTTTCACCGAGGAGCGGTTCGGCCGCACGGAGGTGGTGCTCGAGGAGTACCTCGACGGCGAGGAGCTCTCCCTGCTCGCGATCTGTGACGGCACCAACGTCCTCCCCCTGGCGCCGGCCCAGGACTACAAGCGGATCTTCGCTGGCGACGAGGGCCCGAACACCGGTGGCATGGGGAGCTACAGCCCGGTGCCGGGGATCGATGAGGCTCGGATCGAAGAGATCGTCGGCGAAGTCCACCGGCCGATCGTCGACTTGCTGGCCCGGCGCGGGACGCCTTTTCGCGGTGTCCTTTACGCCGGCCTGATGATCGAGCCGGAGGGGGTGAAGGTGCTCGAGTTCAACACCCGCTTCGGCGACCCCGAGACCCAGGCAGTGCTGCCGCGATTGCGCTCCGACCTGCTCGAGCTTTGCCTGCAAAGCCGCGAGCCTGGCGGCCTGGCCGGGGTCGATGTGTCATTCGACGACGGATTCGCCGTCACGGTCGTGTTGGCTTCAGCGGGCTATCCCGCGTCGTCGTCGAAGGGCGACTTGATCACGGGTCTGGAGGAGGCGGCCGCGATCCCGGACGTCGAGGTCACCCATTCCGGCACCGCCTTGAACGACTCGGGCCAGCTGGTTACCGACGGGGGCCGCGTCCTGGCAGTCACCGCGCTGGGACCGGATGTGCACCAAGCCCGCGAGCGCGCCTACGATGCCGCTCGCATGATCGAGTTCGATGGAATGCAGATGCGTGAAGACATCGCACGGCGCGCGGTCGAGCGCGTCGCCGGCTGAACGACCGAAAGGAAGCAAGGAGCAGATGGAGACAGGCGACCCCACCCCTCGCCGCGAGACAGGAGTCGGGACCGAGGAGCCAAAGGTTCCGGTCGAGCTGCCGCCGATGCCGGAGGTGGCGAGCGCGTTCGAGGAGATCGAGGTCGACGCTCCCCGGGTCGGGATCATCATGGGGTCGAAGTCGGACAAGGAGAAGATGCAGCCGGCCGGGCAGGCCCTCCAGGACCAGGGAATCCGCTACGAGGTCCGCGTGATGAGCGCGCACCGGGATCCTGAAAAGGTGCGCGAGTACTGCCACGCCGCGCGGATGCGGGGCCTGCGAGTGATCATCGCCGGTGCGGGGATGTCCGCCGCGTTGCCCGGTGTCGCCGCTGCCCACACGGACCTGCCGGTGCTGGGCGTCCCGATCCTCGGCAAGAGCCTGGGCGGGCTTGACGCCCTGCTCTCCGCTGTGCAGATGCCTCCCGGGGTCCCGGTCGGCTGCGTGGCGATCGACGGCGCGAAGAACGCCGGCCTGCTGGCCGCCCGAATCATCAACAGCTAGATGGTGGCCGGTTGATCCCCCGCTACACGCGCGAGGCGATCGGCTCCGTCTGGACCGACCGGCGCCGGATGGAAGGCTGGCTGGCGGTCGAGCTTGCCGCGACCGAAGCCTGGGCCGCAGAGGGCGCCGTCCCGGCCGCCGCGGCCCGCGCGGCACGCGAGCGGGGCGCCTTCGAGGTCGACGCGGTTGCCGAGCGCGAGCGGACCACGAACCACGACGTCGCCGCGTTCGTCGACGTCGTCGCCGAGTCGGTGGGCGAGGAGGGCCGGTGGATCCACTACGGCCTGACCTCCTCCGACGTCCTCGACACCGCGCTTGCGCTTCAGATCCGCGACGCGGGTGAGATCGTCATCGCGGGAGCTCGCGCATACCGTGACGCGCTGCGCGCTCAGGCCCTGGCCCATGCGGGCACGATCTGCGTCGGGCGGACCCACGGCGTCCACGCCGAGCCGACGACGTTCGGCTTGCGGCTGGCGGGGTTCGCCTTCGAGGCCCATCGCAACCTCGGACGCCTGGAGGCCGGTTTCGCGGGTGCCTCGGTGGGAGCGATCTCCGGCGCCGTCGGCACCTACGCCTCGGTGCCACCCGTCATCGAGCGCCGTGTGTGCGACGCCCTTGGGATCCGCTCCGAGGACGTCTCGACCCAGATCGTGCCACGCGACCGCCACGCGGAGCTTTTGTCCGCCGTCGCTCTGGCCGGCGCCGGGCTGGAGCGCTTCGCGACGGAGATCCGCAACCTCCAGCGCACTGAGCTCCGCGAGGTCGAGGAGCCGTTCGGCAAAGGCCAGAAGGGGTCATCGGCGATGCCCCACAAGCGCAACCCGATCACTTGCGAGCGAATCACCGGGCTGGCCCGGGTCCTGCGCGGCTACTCCCAGGTCGGCCTCGAGAACGTCGCCCTCTGGCATGAGCGCGACATCTCCCATTCCGGGGCCGAGCGGGTGGTGCTGCCGGACGCGACGATCACCCTCGACTACATGCAGCACCTCGGCACCGGCGTCGCTGCCGAGATGACCGTCCATGCCGACCGTATGCGCTCCAACTTGGACCTCACCCACGGCGCGATCTTCAGCCAGCGCGCGCTGACCTCCCTGGTCGAGTCGGGGATGAGCCGGGACGATGCCTACCGCCTGGTCCAGGACTCCGCCCAGGCGGCTTGGGACACGGAAACGCCTTTCGCAGAGCTCTTGGGCCAAGCCGCACCGCAGCTCGACCTGGGGGCGGTGCTGGACCCGAGCGCTTACCTGGCGCACGTGCCTGAGGTCATGGCACGCCTCGAAGCGCTGCCGGACTAGACGGACCAGTCCTCGAAGGCGAGGCCGGTCAGGGCGCGAAACCGCTCGGCGTCCTCGCGGAGCATCTCCTCGAGCCGGCTCCGCACGTCGTCGTCCAGCTCCGGCTGTTCGATCGGCCGCGCGAGCGGATGCCATCCCAGCAGCTGGGCATTCTCGATCCGGTGCCACTGCCCGGCCGAGACGTGCCGGCTCACGTAGCGCCCAACCACCGTCTTGCGCCGCAGCTTCTCCGTCTTCAGCCGCTGCTTCCTGAAGCCCGCTCGCGAGACATTCTCGCGGATGCCGAGAAATCGCCAGACCCGCTGCAGGCTCGGCCGCCTGGTCAGGCGCAGATCGTCCTGCGAGACGACGAGCACGCGCTCCATCGGGAAGTGCTCAAGCCAGCTGCTGAGCTGGTGGTGGTAGCGCGAGCGCATCACGTATGAGGAAGCCGGGTCCAAGACGGCCTCTCGCAGCGGGCGGCGCTCACGCCGATTCGCGTAATGATGGACGTAGCCGGAGCGCACTCGCTCGACCGGGTCACGCACCATGAAGATGAGCTTCGCGTCCGGGACGAGCCGCGCGGCTCGCGTGGCGACGCCCGGGAGGACCGGGTCAACCGTGTAGTTGGGGGACGACTCGCCGCGCACCTGGAACTCGGGGTCGAAGTGTCGCCCGTACCAGTCAGCGCCGCGGTGCCAGTTTCCCTCACGGCGGTCGTCGATGAAGAAGTTGAGCTCCTTCGGGGTCGACATGGAGACCTCGGGGTGGCGTGCGAGGTATGAGTGGAGGGCGGTGGTCCCGCACTTCTGCGCGCCGATGATGAGCAAGTTCGGAAGCGCCCCGCCCGATCCCGAACCGTCGAGCTTCAGGGTTGACACGACCGACAGCTTACGCTCGGCCTAGATGATTGATTCCACGGGCTCATGCCTGTGGGGGCGCCTGGCACCGAGCCGGGCCTGGTCGTGGGACGAAGCGCGTGCCGGTTGGCACGCGTGAGGAGCACGGGCGGGATCCGGCGATGCGTGTCCAGGCGTCATCCGCAGGCGTGATGTCGTGGGATCACTCATCTAGACCGACCATTCGTCGAACGCCATCCCGGTTAGCTCCCGGAACCGCGCGGCATCCTCGCGAAGCAGATCGGCGACTTGAGAGCGCAGTCCGGGATCGAGCTCCGGCGGTTCAAAGGGCCTCGTAAACAGGGGGTACCGGCGCAACGAACGCCAGCGTGGACCGGAGACGCGGTCCTGGACCAACCTGCCGAGCGCGGTCAGACGGCGCAGGTCCTTGGTCTGCAGGCGCTTGATGCGAAATGACTCGCGCCAGACGTTCTCACGCACGCCGAGGAACCTCCAGACGCTCTTCAGCGTCGGGCGACGGTTGCCTCGCAGCTCGTCCTGCGAGAGCACCAGTATCCGCTCGAGCGGATAGTGATCGAGCCACAGGCTGAGTTGATGGTGGTAGCGGGAGCGCCAGAGGTGGGGGGAATCCGGGTCGAGCAACGCCTCGCGCATCGCCCGGCGCTCGCTGCCCTTGGCGTAGTGATGCACGTAGCCGGCGTGAGCGCGGTCGACCGGATCGCGGACGAGGAAGATGAGCTTCGCGTCCGGCACACACCTAGCCATCCGCTCGGGCACGCCGTGATAGAGCGGGTGAGCGGTGTAGTCGGGCGAGGATTCGCCGTGCGCTGCGAACGACCCGTCGAAGCGTGCCCGATACCAGACAAGCCCTCGGCGCCAGTTGCCCTTGCGGGGATCGTCGATGAAGAAGTTGAGCTCCTTCGGGGTCGACATCATGACCTCGGGATGGCGGTGCATGTAGCTATGGAGGGCCGTTGTTCCGCACTTCTGCGCGCCGATGATCACGACGTTGGGCAGGACGCCCCCGTCCGTGTTGGCGGATTCCGCTCCGAGCACGCCGCCATGTTATGCGCCGGTTCTCCCGAGGGCGACGGCCTGAGAAGATCACTCGGCATGAGGATCGCGATGGCCGAGCCGACTCGGTAGACGGGACTCGCGAGGTCCTGCCGCCACGATCGCGCATCAACTACAGTGCCCCTTGACCTGTGGACTGAGCTTGAACCTTCCTGAGCGCGCCGCACTGGTAGAGCACCGTAGGGCGGTGTCTGGCTGGCTTGAGGACTTCCACCGAACTCACGCCGGGGACGAACTCGCATGGATCGGCCTGCCGCCCTTGATGGCGTCCATGGGCAACAGAGGCCGCGGGCGGTTTCCGCCCCGGCCCATACCCCCACGACGTGCGCAAGTGCTCCTTGAGCGGCTTCGCCCCCGGTCGGATCGAGGCTGGCAGCTCGCGGATGGCCACTTGGTGTTGGCGCAAACCGAGAACCAGCGCCGTGCTCTGGACCCAGTTGCCGCCCGGTTTACGACGAGGCCCGTCTCGGACCTTCCGGAGCCGGGCCAAGAACGAGCGGACGACCTCGGGCGCCGCGCAGTGGCACTGGCCAACGAGCTGATCTTGGGGGCCAGGAGCACATCGCTGGAGTTGCCCGTGGTGCCGTTGGTGCTCTACCGGGGGATGATCAGGGCCGCTCGAGCCTTGGCAACGTGTGAAGTAATGCTCGACGCCTTAGGCCCACGCAGCGTCGTGATCGGGTCCACGCATGGCGTGCCTCAGAGGGCCCTGGCGCTGACCGCGAGGCGGGCGGGCGTTGCATCCATGTACGTCCCCCACGCCCCCCTGATCGCCAACATGAAGCTGGCTGACCTGCCGGTCGACTTCGCCGCCTTGCGCGGTGCCGCCGAGGTCGAGCGCTACCGAGCAGCGGGCGCGGTGGCCGCTGGAATGAGCCCAATCGGGAATCCGGGCGCGGACACGACTGCCGTCCTGCCCGCGATCCGTCCGGACGGACCTGCCGCGTTCGCGCTCCCGACCGATGACGACTGGGCCCTGGAGCGTCTGGTGGAGGTGGTTCATGAGGCACTCGGCGATCAGGTAATCGCGTCTCCGCACCCCCGGGCAGACCGAGAACGGCTTCAGGACATGCTGCCGAGCGGCTGGCAGCTCTGGGAGCAGCCCACATTCGAGCTGCTGCGTCAGGGACCTCCCGCATTGATCCAGTTTTCGAGCGGAACCGGCTTGGAGAGCCTGCAGCTGGGCATTCCCACCATCGACCTCAAGTTCCCGGGAGAACCCCCCAACTACCCGTACCTCGACGATCCACGGATCCCGCGCGTCTCGGACGCGGCCGCGCTGCGCCTCGCGGTTGACCAGGCCCGCGCGATCTCTGTCGAGGGGCGCCGGACACTGCAAGCGCTGGCGCGGGAGTGGGTGTCGGCGGGAAGCGACGAGGCCGCCGCCGCGGGCGCCCTGATTCTCGATCGCGTCGCCACCGAGGGGCCTCGCTCCAAGGCCGTCTGGGACGCTTGGGGCCAAGCGGCGGCGCCCTTTCGACCGGCTCATCGCGTTCGTCCGGAAGCGGGTTGCGCTCAGTGGGGGAGCTGAGTGACGGTATCTCGCATGACCGGCCAGGTCGCCTCGATCTCCTCCACCGCGTGTGCGGTCGCCGCAAAGCGGCTCGCCTCCTCACGGGCCAAGGCCTGATCGACCGCATCGACCAAGCCGGCCGAACCCGCCCGCAGATGGTACGGATCGTGGAGGGTCATGCTCTGGCCTGCGCCGCGGCCATCCTCGATCACCAGCAGGCTTGGACGGCGCCTGCTGAGCATCCCCAGGTGCGCGTGAACCCGGTAGCCGATGTGCAGATCGCACTCCCCGTAGGACTCCACCGCGTCGCTCGTCCCACTCGCATCGATCACCCGAAAGCCAAGCATCCGGGCGGCGGTCGCCGTCGCGCGTCGCTCGGCCGTCGAGGTCTCCGCGCTGACCTCCTTTCGCATCCGCATGCCGCGGTGAAACACGCACCAGCGCTGGGCGTCGGGGTAGCGGTTGCGCACCACCCGCAGCAGCCGCAATGACTCCCGCAGGCCGCCAGGCCGGCGCTTGGCGGGGGGGGTGAACACCACGCGCCGGATCTTGTGTGGCGGCTCGAAGGGTCGCCCCAAAAGCTCGAGCTCGTACCAGGCGACGCACCCGGTCCGACGGACCTCCCCAACGTCGATGCTGCGCACCAGCTCAAGCGAGAGATCGTCTCGGACTCCGCTCCAGCCGATTCGCGAGTGGATCGTTTGCAACGCCTCGACGCTGCGCCGGGAAAAGAACCTGTCGGGCCGCTGGGAGTTCATGCCGCTCCATCCGAGTGCAAGCGGCAGTACCGGCGTGGGATGCTCCTCGAGCCGCCTGACGAGCGGGAAGATCTTGGGGTAGAACCCCGGCGCGAGCCCAGGGCCGCCACACAAAACGACGGCGTCTGCCTGGTCGAAGAGGCTCGGCGGGATGCGCTCCCAGCGCGGGTGTAGGACCAGGTCCTGGTTCGCGCATACGCGGCGCAGGATCGCCAGGCCGCGGTCTCGGATCAGGAAGTCGCCCGCGTTCGCGCGAGCGCCGTGGAGGACGAGGATCATCGCCCGCCGCCTAGTCCTCACCCTCGAAGTCGGCGTCGTCGAGCAGGGAACCGCAGGGAAGGTCGCGCCGGACGCGCCGTCCCAAGACGCGCTTGAGCTCGAACGGGGGGATGCCGCTGCCGGGCCGCTTGAAGGCGAGATCGTCGAGACCTAGTCGTGTGCCGGCCGCAACGTCGCGTTCGAGCACGATCGAGCGGCGCGCGCTGAGCCGCGCCGGACGCTCGGAGTCCCGAACGCCGATCCACTCCTCTCCCCTCAGAATCGCTCCGCGCGCACAGGCTCGCGCCATCGCACCGAGCTCCGCGGCGTCGACGCTCATCGCGTGATCAGGGACGTCGGGGAGCGACTTGTCGAGCGTGTAGTGCTTCTCGATGCAGGCTCCGCCCAGCGCCGCCGTCATCCAGGCGCCCTCCGGCCCGAGGGTGTGGTCGGAGAAGCCGCAGAGATAGGGGGCGAACTCACGGCGAAACGTCTCAAGGCGGGCAAAGTTCGCATCCTGGTCGGGGGTTGGGTAGGTAAGCGTGCAGGCGAGCAGCACCAGGCGCTCGGGGCCGAGGCCGAGCCACTCGATCGCCGCGGCCACCTCCTCCAGCGTCGCCGCACCGGTTGAGAGCAGGAGCGGCTTACCGGTCGCGGCCACGGCCTCGAGCAGCGGCCGGTGGGTGAGGTCGCCGCTCGCGATCTTGTAGATCGGCGTCGCCATGTCCTCAAGCGCCTCGACGGCTGCGAAGTCGAACGGGGTGGCGAAGAAAACGATTCCCAGCTCGCGGCATGCCGCCGCCACCTCGGCATAGGCACCGTAGTCGAGCTTGTCGGAGCGGCCAAAAGCCTCATACTGAGTATCGGTGCCGATCTCATCATGCCAGTACTTCGGCGAGTCGGGCACGCTGATCGTGTCGGCCTTATAAAGTTGGAACTTGACCGCCCAGGCGCCAGCCTCGGCAGCGCAGCGCGCCATCTCTATCGCCCGATCGACGGAGTTGTTGTGGTTGGCACCCGCCTCGGCGATCACGCGACAGGCGCCGGCCCGCAGCGGTTCGTAGCCTTCGACCGTGACCTGGATCGCCATTGCGCTCAAGGCTAGCCCTCCGCGCCGGCGCCGTCAGCGGCGGCCTGTGATCCGTTCGCGCAGGTCCTCTGCCGTGGCGTGGATCCGCTCCCTGGCGCCGAGCGGCGGGATGTTCTCGGTTGCCAGGTAGCTCTCGGCGAACAGCATGATGCGATTAAACCCGCGGCGATCGAAGTGCCGGCCGTCGCGCTTCGTCGGGCTGCGACGTTCCGTCTGGGCCAACGTCCAGTCCCAGAGCGGCAAATAGGTGTCCGCCTCGTCGAGCTCGATCTCCAGCGCGGTCCGCAGCAGCGCCTTGCTGCGGCCATTGGCCTCGATGATGTGACGGTCGAGCCAGGTCGCATGGAGCGGGATCGGGCAGACTGAATAAACCTGCCGCGCCTCGGTGTGCTCTCGCAGCGTCCGGCCGATTGCTGCGACGTCGTCGCGAAGCGCGTCCAGCCGACCTGCGTCCAGCCGCCAATCGCCGGCGTGATATGTCTCGGGCGGCGGGATCTGGTTGGTGGGCTGACCGGAAGGCGCGTCGCGCCAGACCTCGGTGGTCGTGCCGAGCAGGATCAGGATCAGGTCCGCTCGGGAGATCGCCTCACGCGCGCGCCGGCTGGCGCGGCGGTCGAGCTTGCCCAGCTCTTCGGGCGTCTGCGCTGAGATCCGCCGGAAGCGGTGCGCCCAGCCCGAATCGGCCGCGAGCGCGATCTCCGCCGGCCATTCTTCCCCGCCTAGGACATGCTCGAGCTCGAGGCGGACGACATGGGAGTTGTAGAGAAGCCCGCCCGGATAGCGGCGCGCGGTGTAACCCCTGCGCCGCAGGTAGCGGGCGGCGCCGGTCGCGAAGCAACTCCCGAGGGCTAGGACCCGCGCCCGGGGCGCCAGAATTCCCCGGCCATCTGGCTGGCGAAAGCGCGCGCTCCACACGTCGACATTCTGTAGACGGTAGGTCCCCCGCCTCGTCTCCAGCGTCTTCAGCCCGTCGGGCACTCAGATCCCCTTGAGCAGGGCGCGAATCCGGTGACCGATCCGTGCGACGCCGCGCCCGTCGATCGATGCCCGCAGACGGGCACTCAGTTCCTGCCGCAGCTCGGCGTCCGCCAGCAGGCGTTTGGTCGTCTCGATGATGTGCTCGTCGTCCACCAGCGAGCCGATCCCGAGGAAGACGACGCCGGACTCATAGCTCAGGTGGGCGTGGGTCGCCTCGCGCGCGTTCGCGGCGAGCACGACCACCGGGGTCCCAGTCGCAGCAGCCTCGTACACGGTGCGGCCGGCAGAGGTAATCGTGAGATCGGCGGCCATCAACTCCTCAGCCATGCTCACCTGCTGCGAGACCACCTCGACCCCAGCGGGGAAGCCCGCGCTGGGGCCGGCGGGGCCAGTCACGACGCGCACCCGCTGGGCGAGACGGCCGTCGAGGAGCCGAGCGCAGCGCTGGGCGAGCCCAGCGGGATCTGTCCCCCCGAAAGTGATCATCACGCGCTCGGGATCTCGACGGACCCGCTTGGTCGGCAGGTCGAGGAACTCCGATCGAAGCGTCGCGAAGCGGGGCCCCCAGGAGGCGTGGTCCCGAGCGCCCTCCTGGACCGGGTAGAGCGCGTTCACCACCCAGTCGGCAAATCTCGTGCCTGGGCCGAGGTCTTCGACATTCACGACCCTATATTGCGCAGCCCGCTCGACCAGAATCTCCTCCTCTTCGGTGTCGAGCACGTCGTTGACGACTAGGTTTGGGCCGGAGCCCGCCAGCTCACGCAGATCCGAGGCCAAGTCGCGCTCGTCCCGCCACTCGTAGCCGTAGCGGGCGAGCACATCCGCCGCGAACTCGTCGCAATCGCGGAGCAGGAAGCGCAGCTCGTGGTCGGCCAGCTCGTCGGCCAGTTGCAGACAATGGTGTAGATGGCCGCTGCCGACCCGGCGGTTCGCCCGGAGGCGGAAGACCACGGTCCCACGTGCCATCCGGCTGCGCGCGGCGATCAGGTCCGAGGTGGTGTCAATGTCGAGTCCCTCCGCCTCGTCGACCTCGAAGGGCAGGTGGTTAGCGGCAACGATCTGTCCCCCGGCGCGCAGGACGGCCGCCCACACGATCTGGATGCCGCCAGTCTCGCGCAGCACGGGGTGGCGGGCGAACTGGCGGTTGACTCGCTCTTCGAACAGGGGGCGGGCGCCCCCAGGGACGCCCTCCTCCTCGAGCCAGAAATGGTGCGGCTCGCGGACGCAGGAAGCCAGGGAGTCCACCGCCTCCGCCTCGAAGCGCTCAACCGCCCGGCGGATAGTCTCGGCGCGAAGCAGCGGAGAGGTCGGCTGAAAGACCGCGATTATGCCCTCCCATTCGAGCTCGTCCGCGATGTGCGCCGCCAGTTGCGAGATCGTGGCATCGGCACCCGCGAGCTCGTCCGGGCGGCGGTGTGTTTCGTAGCCGTGGAGCGCGCCCCACTGCAGGATCTCGGGGTCGTCGCTCGAGAGCAGGAGGCGATTGGCGACCTCGGCCTCGGTCACCGCCGTGAGGGTATGCGCGATCAGCGGTCGACCGCCGAGCGCCCGCATGTTCTTACGCGGCACCCCGCGGCTACCGCTGCGGGCAGGCACGATCGCAAGGAGTTCATCACCTCGAGCCATCAGCGAGCAGTCTGACACGCGCTCGGACACTGAGAACAGACGACGCTAACGGGGGGTCATCCGCGGGGGCATTCGGCCGCCGGAACACAATTGAAGGTGCGAGTATCACCCGAATGAAGATCGCGATGACGATCAAGGTCCGCGATGAGGCGGACATCATCGCCGACAACCTGCGCTACCACGCAGCGCAGGGAGTGGATTTCTTCGTCATCGCCGAGCACGCCTCGGTAGACCCGACCCGTGAGGTCCTCGCGCCGTTCGTCGACGCGGGGCTCGTCCATCTCGTCGATGTCGACGAAGACGACGTGCTTGAGCTGACCCGGCGGCAGATGACCCGGCTGGCCGGGATCGCCGCGGAGCTGGGCGCCGACTGGATCATCCATAACGACGCCGACGAGTTCTGGTGGCCCGTTGCCGGCGACCTGCGCGACGTGTTCAGCGCGATCCCGGAAGAGTTCGGCCTGTTGATCGCGCCGCGAGCGGAGTTCATCCCCCGGCCGGGCGAAGCCCCGTGGCCTGAGCGGCTCCTCTACCGGGAAGCGCGGGCGCTGCGCCGGCCGAAGATCGCGCACCGGCCACACCCGCGGCTTCACCTCCACGGTGTCCATCCCTCGTCGCTGTGGGTGGAGCCCCCACCGACGGCGGTCCCTACCGAGTCGGGGCCCCCGAAGCTGCGCATGACCCCTGGTGAGCAGGAGCGTGAGGTCGAGCTCGTGCTGGCTCCCCGGTTTCCCGTGCGCTGCCTCCACTTCCCGCTCCGATCGTTTGACCACTACGTGCAGCGGATCGACATCGCACTCCGCACCGAGAAGATCTGGGGGGAGCGTGGCCGGCGAATGGCCGAGGCGCGGGAGCAGGGAAAGCTGGCGGAAGTCTACGACCACTTGCTGGTGGGCGAGGACGAGCTTGCCGAGGCGCTGGAAAGCGGCCGCCTGGTCAAAGACGGCGATTTCGCCGCCTACCTGCGAGCTTGTCCCGACCCGCTCGTAGGCGGGACGGCTCCGCCGGGGGCACGGGGATGGTCTGACCAGCGCCGCCGTGAGGAGCTCATTCGCCTCGAGACGGACGCGATGCACTCGATCAGCCGCCGGCTCCAGCAGACCGCGAAGGACGCCGAACGCCGCAAGCGGCGCCGGCGAGAGCAAGCTCAAGGTTGAGGGCGACCCGCAGGGGTGGATCTACCCCGCGGAATAGCCGAGGTCGGCCAAGAGATCGCGGGCGACCTCCTCCACGGCTCGGGACTCCGAGGGGGTCAGGGCATTCCGCCAGCTCTCGATCCGGTCGAGGCGCGGAGGCTCGGCCAGCAGCTCGTGCGGTCCGATCCGGTCGGCGGCGCTGCGCGCCGGCTGTTCTCGCCCCGCAGGTAGGCCAACCGACAGCTCGGCCAGGCGCTCGGCGGCCGTTTCGTGGTACGAAAGCATCTCCCCGGCGAAGGGCAGGTCGATGAAGTCGCAGATCCGACGCAGGGTCGGCTCCGGATCGGTGACCAGGTCTTCGTAGCGAATCTCGGTGAAGCGCTCGACCCGCTGCGCCTTGACCCGCGTTTCGACCACCGTCGCGACCCAGACCTCCGCCCAATGGGCCGGGGTCAGCGGATCGTCTCCTCGCCCTGCGCGAAACTCAAGCCACGACGCAACCACGGCCCGGGGGTCCCGGACGACGTGCACGAAATGCGCTTCCGGTACCGCACTCGCGATCATCGGCGCCCGGCGGCCGTAGGGAGGCGTCTTGTCACCCCACCGGGATTTGCCGAAGCGCTCGGCGTATGCGTGGTAGAAGGAGCGCACGACGGTCGCCGGATCCAGGCGCGGCTGCTTGCGAAAACGCTCCGCGAGATGCTTCGCGTCGAGACCGAAGTCCGCCCAATTGCGTTCGGCCGCGAGCAGGCCGGCGAGGTCGTCCGCGCTCGCTCGCCCGCCGCGCGCCGCGTTGATCAACCGCGGTACGAATCGCGTCTCGGGCGGGATCGCCAGGTCGGGATGGGCGTCGAGCATCATCCGCAACAACGTGGTGCCGGACCGGCCGGCGCCGACCACAAAAGGGGCTGGGTAGACGTGCTCGAGCACGCGAGTATGCTCCCACACCGCGGTGGAGGCGACCCCTACACAAGCGCGCCCCGCGAGGGTCGTCATGGCTCTCAAGGTGCGCGACGAGGGCGACGTCATCGAGGACAACCTGCGCGTTCACCACGCCCTCGGGGTGGAGCGCTTCATCATCACGGACAACGGCTCGCGCGACGAGACCCTCGAGGTGCTGCGCCGCTTCGAGGACGCCGGGCTGGCGCACGTGATTCACGAGGAGGGACCTTTCAGGGAGGGCGTGATGGAGTGGATGAATCGCATGGCGAGGCTGGCCGCGACCGACTTCGGCGCCGAATGGGTCTTGCACGGTGACGCCGACGAGTTCTGGCTGCCGGCGGCCGGCACCCTCGCGGAAACCTTGGGCTGCGTCAGGCCCGAGTACGGCGCCGTCGTGGCCCCGCGCAGCGAGTTCATGGGCAGGCCTGATGGTCCCGGCCCCTTTCACGAGAGGCTGACAGTCCGAGAGGCGCGGGCGAGCCTGCGGCCCAAGCTCGCCCATCGCGCGGATCCCAGGGTCGTCGTGCTGGACCGGGGGGCGCACAACGTCGCCTCGCTCGACGACGACACGACGCCGAGACACGGGTCCGAGCGAGCGGTGCTTCGCGGCGCGCACGCCCCCGGCATCGGCGGCGACGACGTACGGTTCGTTTGGGCCCCGTGGTGGCCACTGCGTGTCCTGCACTTTCCGGTGCGATCGCTCGCACAGATCCGGCGGCGGATCGAGGTCCTGCTCTACGAGGCGGGCTTCACCGACAAAGGCCGCCGAGCTCGACTTCGCGAGCGCTACGAAGCCGAGGGAGCCGAGCGGATCTACGCGGGCCTCATCGCCGGGGACGAGGCCGTGCGAAGCGGACTCGAGACAGGTGAAATGGTTCGCGATGCCCGCCTCAGCGAGCTGCTTGCACGGTGCCCCGACCCGCTTGGCCCCGAGGCTCCCGCCCCCGGCTCGGTCCGCGTCCAGCCGGCGCCTGACGATTTGGCGGCCGAGCTCGCAATGCTCGAACAGGACGCGATGCGCGCCATCTCCCGCGCCCACTTCCGGGTGACCATGGCCCAGAAGCGGCTGCTGGACCGGGTCGAGCGTCTCGAGCGCCGCCTCGCGGCGGCAACGGAGGAGACCGCTTAGCGCCAGCCCTCGAGGC
>JALZKA010000115.1 GCA_030859475.1 Actinomycetota bacterium | reverse complement strand
AAATCGGTCGACGTCGCCGAGCTCCTCGTGCATCCACGCGAGCCCGCGCCGCGCCGAGACCATCTCGAAGTCGTCGCCGATCCCCGCGAACGCCGCCACGCTCTCCTCGAAGATGTCGCGCGCCTCGGCCCAACGGCGCTCGCCAGCGAGGGCGTTGCCGAGCATGTACCGGCCGTGCGCGCGACCGACGAGGTCGCCGAGTGCCTCGTAGATCGCGATCGCCTCTTCAGCGTTGCGGCGCTCGGACCCCGGATCGTCGGTCGCGAACGGACCCGAGGCGAGCAGGGCATCGGCGCGGGCTTTCGTCGGCTCGGCCGGGCGTCCCAGCGCACGGGTGAACCCAGCATGGGCCTCGACGAAGTGACCGCGAATCATCCAATACTGCGACAAGGCGGTTACGAGCCGCAGCACACGCTCGTCTTCGCCGATAGCCACGAGCCAATCGAGCGCGGCACGGACGTTGTCGTGATCGGGATCGAGCAGGCGAAGGCCGGCGGTCGGGTCGCCGCCGAGATAGCGTAGTGCCTCCTCGGCAAGGCCCAGGAAATGATCGGCGTGGCGGCGGCGCAACGCGGCGGCTTCGCCCGAGGTCTCGAGCCGCTCGACGGCGAACTCGCGAATCGTCTCCAGCATCCAGAAGCGACCGGTGTCACGCACCCGCATCAAGCTCTTGTCGACGAGCGACTGCAGCGTGTCAAGGTCGGCATCTGCCACCGTCTCGGCGGCGTCGAGGGTGCAGCCCCCGCGGAAGACCGACAGGTGCCCGAACAGGCGCTTCTCGTCATCGGTCAGCAGCTCGTAGCTCCACTCGATGGTGGCGCGCAGGGTGCGCTGGCGCTCGGGCAGGTCCCGTGCGCCGCCGGCGAGGAGCGGCAATCGCTGCTCGAGGCGCTCGAGCAGAGCCGCCAGGCTGAGGATCTTGACCCGGGCCGCGGCGAGCTCGATGGCCAGGGGCAGGTGGTCGAGTCGCGCACAGATGGCAGCCACCTTGCGGTTGGCGACGAAGTCGCGCTTGACGGCCACGGCGCGGGTCAGGAAGAGTTCCACCGCCTCGGCCGCAACGAGCGGGTCGACCGCATACTCGTGCTCGCCGACGATGTGGAGCGGCTCGCGGCTCGTGACGACGAGCTTCAGGTTGGGACAACGCGCAAGGAGCTCTGCCAGGTCGCCGGCGGCCAGGGTCAAGTGCTCGAAGTTGTCGAACAGCAGCAGCAGCCGCTTGTCGCCGATGTGCTCGGCCAGGTCGCCGGATGCGCTGAGCGCCGTGGCCGTCGACTCGAGCACCAGGGCCGGGTCGCGCAGCGCCGCCAGCGGCACCCACCACACCCCGCCAGGGAAGGAGTCGGCCGCATCGGCCACCGCCTGGAGGGCGAGGCGCGTCTTGCCGGTCCCACCTGGACCGGTGACGGTGACGAGCCGCACATCGTCGCGGCGAATAAGGGGGGCGAGCTCGGCCAGCTCCGCCTCGCGTCCCAGGAAGGCCGTGACGGGCACCGGCAGGTTGGTCTGGTGCAGCGTCTTGAGGGGCGGATACTCATCGTCGCCAAGCTGGTAGATGCGTTCGGACACCCCGAGGTCCTTGAGCCGATGCTCCCCGAGGTCACGAAGCTCGCCGCCGTCGACCAGCTGGGCGGTAGCGGCGCTAACCAGGATCTGGCCACCGTGACCCGCGGCGGCGATGCGGGCCGCACGATGGACGTCCGCGCCGACGTAGCCCTCGTCGGTCAGGTGCGGAGTGCCGGTGTGGAGGCCGATGCGCACCTTGATCGGTCCGTCGACCAGGGCGTCACGGGCCCCTTGCGCGGCGGCCAGTGCGCCCGGTGCTGTCGGGAAGGCGACAAAGAACGCGTCGCCCTGAGTGTCGACCTCGACCCCGCCGTGGCGGGCGAATGCACGGCGCAGGATGCCGCGGTGCTCGGCCAGGGCCTCTGCGTATAGTGCCGCCCCGAGCGCGTGGAGCAGCTTGGTCGAGCCTTCGACATCGGTGAAGAGGAAGGTGACCGTGTCGGAGGGAAGAGACCGTGCCACACGCGGAATCATGCCCGGCGGGACCGGCCGCGCATAGTGCCTGCGTCAATCGGAGCAGCGCCGCGGCAGACCAGGTCCGCGAGCTGGGGCGGCGCATGCGCCTGAATCTCGGACTCGAGACGACCCGTTGGCCTACTACGTAGCGTAGCTGGCGCAGTTGACCGGTCTGCGACGCTTACCCGGCAGACGCACCCACAGCACGTGGCGCGACGACGCGCTCCGGCGCGGTCTGTGAACGGGCGAGCCGAGGCCAGGTCCATGCGTAGTACGCGACGGAGCCAAGCAGGGCCACCTCGACGGCGCTGCCGAGCACGTAGTAATTCCACTCGCCGATAACGCCGACGACGACAGTGAGCGCATAGGCGACGCTGAGCGCGATGTTGGCGATGCGGTTGACGCGCGCGGCCGCAGGACGAGCGTCGCGACCAGCATCACGCTGGGGATCACGATGTAGAAGGTCGTCGCAAGAAGGAAAGTCTGGTCGATGCTGAATCCACTAATTTGGCCGGCCTCGATGGCGGCTCGAACGTCCGGCCGGTAAAGGCTGAAGAGGTCGACGTATGCGAAGACGATCAGCATGGCCGTCCACAGGGCCGAGACCTTGATCCTGGCGTTGACCGTGAGGGGTTCGAACCCCGTTGGGGTGGTCATCGGTGCTCCTTGGCTAGTTTGGGGCAGCCCTGCGCTCTCAGGCCCAAACAACATGACCGGTCAACTCGACTCCGCCGCGCGCGGGGTGCATGAAGATGCCGGTGTACGATGCGGCTCGAATGACTGTTGAATCTCAGCCATTGTCCTGCCCGCGCTGCGAGGCGGTCACTCCCGTCGACGCGCGGTTCTGCGCGAGCTGCGGCCACGCGCTCGGCGAGGCTAGCGAGGCGGACCAGGCTCGTCAGGCTCGTCTGGCCTCCGCCGCTCCTTCGCCGCTCATCCAGAAGATGCGCACCGCCAAGCTGACCGGCGAGCGCAAGCCGGTGACCGCACTTTTCGCCGACGTCGTAGGTTCGACGGCTCTCGCCGAGCGGATGGATCCCGAGGACTGGACCGCATTGATGAACGAAGCCTTCGACGAGATGTCGAAGGCTGTCTTCCGCTACGAGGGCACCATCGCGCAGCTACAGGGCGACGCCATGGTCGCCTTCTTCGGCGCCCCGGTCGCGCACGAAGACGACCCGGACCGGGCGGTCCTGGCCGCGCTCGACATGGTCGCCGCGATCGACGAGTTTGCCCGTCAGCTGAAGGCCACGGACGGCATCGACTTTCGCATTCGGGCCGGCCTTAACACGGGCCCGGTCGTGGTGGGCAACGTGGGAACTGACCTTCGCTACGAGTACACGGCCCTCGGGAACGCCATGAACGTCGCCGCGCGCATGCAGGCAGCGGCCGAGCCGGGTTCCGTCCTTATCACCCGCAGCACGCACCGACTAGTGGCGGACGTTTTCGAGACCGAGGACGTTGGCGAGATCGCCGTGAAGGGCGTGACCGATCCCGTCCATGCCTATCGGGTGCTGGCGCCGAAGGCAGTTGCGGGCCGGAAGAGGGGCCTCGAGCGGGCCGGCCTGGAAAGCCCGATGGTCGGCCGTGACAGCGAGTTGGAGACGCTGCAGTCGTTGTTCGGCGTTGTTCAGGCCGGTCGCAGCCGGGTCGCGTTCCTGGTGGGGGAGCCTGGCATCGGCAAGAGCCGCCTCCTGGCCGAGTTCCGCCGCTGGGTGACCGATGAGACGCGGGCCGACGGCGAGCCAGCCGCCGCTGCCACGTGGCTGGAAGGCCGCTCCGTCTCCTACGGCCGGAACCTCCCGTATCACCTGCTCCAGGATCTTGTCCGGTTCACCCTGCAGATCCCCTTCGCCGGGCCGGAGACGGAGGCACGGGCCGCACTCGATCGCCAGCTCGCGGCGCGCCTTGGAGACGAAGCCGGCGATACCGCTCCATTCCTCGCCCACCTGCTGGCGCTGCCACTGCACCCAGAGGAGGCCGATCGGGGGCTCCTCGACCCCGAGACGATGCAGAGTCGTTACATCGCGTCCATCCATCGGCTTCTTCGCGCGGTGTCCAGCCGCGGGCCGGTCGTTCTCGTCTGCGAGGATCTGCACTGGGCCGACCCCGCGTCGGTCGCGTCCGTGAGCCAGCTCCTGCCGCTGGCGGCGCAGCATCCCGTGTTCTTCATTGCTGCCCTTCGGGCGGACGCCGACTCGCCCGGTTGGAAGCTGGTGACAGAGGGCCGTGAGCAGTTCGGCGACCGTCTCACCGAGATGCACCTGCAGCCGCTGTCAGAGACCGACAGCCGCGATCTCGTCGCTAATCTGCTGGAGATCGAATCCCTTCCGGATCACGTCCGCGATTCGATCCTCGCCCGCGCGGAGGGCAACCCATTCTTCGTCGAGGAGGTCATCCGCATGCTCATCGAGCGAGGTGTCATCCAGCGCCACGAGGATCAATGGGTCGCAACCGCGGACGTGGCCTCGGTCGATATCCCCGAGAACTTGCATGGCCTCCTCCTCGCCCGCATTGATCAGCTGCCCGACGACGCCAAGCGCAGTCTGCGGGTCGCCTCCGTCATCGGGCGGCAGTTCCCGGTCCGTGTCCTTGAATGGGTCGTCCGAGAGACCGGGGCGTAGGCCGGCCGTGGCGATCGAAGCGCAGCTCGACACGCTCGAGACCAAGGGGCTCATCCGCCTCGCCACGGCGCGGCCCGAGCTGGAGTATCTCTTCCGGCATTGGCTCGTCCAGGATGCCGCCTACGGGTCGCTCCTCAGGCAGGAACGCCGCGAGCTGCACCGCCTCGTGGGCGAAGCGCTCGAAGCCTTGTACCCCGATCGGGGCAGCGAGTTCGCCGGCGTCCTCGCGATCCACTTCACGGAGGCGGGAGACACCGACAAGGCCATCGATTATCTGATCGCAGCTGGCCGGTTCGCGATGGACCGCAACGCCATCGCCGAAGGCTATTCGGCGTTCGATCGCGCAGCCACCCTCCTGCCGCCAGGGGCAGAAGCCGATGACGAGGCGACGCGGCGTCGGCGCGTCGAGATCGAGCTCGGCAGAGGGCGAGCGGGCTGGACCTTCCGTTCGATCGACCAAATCGTCGAGGATCTCGAAGCCATCGTCCCCAGTGCGGAACTGTTGGGCGATCTCGGTCTTCTCGCGCCGGTCCATCTTGCCCTGGTCATGGCCCGGATGGGGCGCGGCGAGCGGACGTCGGATCCCGCGGTCAAGCGCTCCCTCGACCGCATCACCGAGATCGGCGACGCGCTCCACGATCCCTCGATGCGCGCACTGCAGCTCGCCGTCATTGGTCTGAACCAGGTCTTCACCGGTCCGATCCGCGAGGGCGTCACGGCCCTCGAAGAGGCCATCCCGCTCATGGAGCAACGGAATGACTTCATCGGGGCCGCGTTCGCGCGCGGTGCCCTGGCAATGGGTTACGCCCATCTCGGTGAGTTCGACAAGGCCGAGAAGGCGGCGCGCTACGCGACCGAGCTGGCGGCGGACGGCGACCTCATTGCCCAGCTTGACGCGCAGATCGCCGAAGCCATGGTGCGCTCCGAGCGCGGACAGCTCGACGAGGCAATCCCCATCGCCCGGGCCTGCGTCATGCGCGCCGAGGAGACCGGTGCCACGGCCTGTGCGGTCGTGAGCTCGTGGGTGCTCGGCGATGTCTACCAGCGCCAGGGTCGCTTCCAGGAGGCCCGCGAGACGCTCCAGCGAGGCAATGAGCTCGCCCTCGTGGTGGCCCGCACGTTTTGGCGTCCAACGCTCCAGGCCTGGCTCGGGACCAGCGTAACCGCGTTGGGCGATTTCGCGGCGGCCGAGGGAAGCTGGGATGAGCCACTCGCAACCGTGCGCTCGCTCGGGAATCGAGTCGGCGAGGCAGGCATCCTCCAGAAACGCGCCGAAGCGTCTGCGAGGCGCGATGACCGCGAAGCCGCGCTCGCCGACTTTGCCGACAGCGCGGCGATCCTTGAGGAGCTCGGAGCGCGACCGCAGCTGGCCCGAGTCCTGCGCGGCTGGGGCGACTCGCTGCGCGCGGCTGGACGGACCGCTGAGAGCGACGCCACGCTTCACCGCGCGCTCGCACTGTTCGAGGAGATGGGGATCAACCCGGAGGCAGAGGCGGTTCGGGAAACTCTCGCCGGGGAAGTGCAGGCGCCCGCCACGGGTTAGACGACGCTGGGCAGGATCACAGCCGACCTGTGGGCATCTTGCCGCCGGACGTTCGCCGGCGGTGATCCCGCAGCCGACCAGCGGAAGGTCAACGCGGCCACTCACCTGATTTTGCGGATCGGACCGGGCGGGGCACCCGCCGGAAAGTCCCGGAGCGTGCGGCGGGAACGCGACCCTGCTCGTTGCCCAGAACGCGGCACCTGGCTTGCGGAGGGTATTGTCGGAGCGGAGCTGTCCGCTCGGTACGACGGCGGACGGCGGACGGCGGATTGGCCGATTGGCTGGGAGGCATCCGATGCAGAGGTCGATGGCGCGAGGCCTGAACGCTGGACGACGATGGCCGCGTGCCGGAAGCATTGCCTGCGCCGGGTTCCTGGCACTCGTCGTGGCGGGCTCCCTGACGGGATGCCTGGGCAGCGAGCCGACGCCCACTCCCGTGCCGACGCCAACACCCACGCCAACACCCACGCCTGCCC
>JALZKA010000114.1 GCA_030859475.1 Actinomycetota bacterium | reverse complement strand
CCGCATCGTCGTCCTGCCCTCACCACGAACCGTGCCGCCGCTTGATGGCGGCATCGCCCTGAAGCCGCGCCAGAGGCTGATCGGCGCCGGCAAGCCGGTCCGAAAGCGCCGCCCGCCGCGGCGCTCGCCGCGCCTGACCAACACCGATCCGAGCCGGCATTCGGGCGACGCCGTCGTGCTCGCTCGCGGGGCCACGGTTCGCAACCTCGAGATCGCGGGCACTTCGCGCGGCGGCATCTACGGCGCGAACGTGGGCAGGGTGAGGATCGTCGGCAACAACGTCTCCAGTCACAACACCTCCTGCACCGAGGGCTTCCACATCCCGTCGTTCGTCGTGCCGACGACGGCGCCAGGAGTAGGGATCCCGATTACCGAGGGCCTGGTCAACGGGTGGGCCGGGATCATGGTCGACGCGAACCGTGGGCGGCGGCAGGTGCTGATCGCCCGCAACCGAGTCCATCACGCCGACTGTGGCGACGGGATCGACGTGCGCGCTTCGGGAAAGGCGCGCGTCCGCGCCAGGATCAAGGGCAACGTCGTGACGGACTTGCGGCAGGGCGAGGCGTTCGAATCCCTACTGGCATTCGGACTGCAGACTCGCAATCGCTCGCGCATGATCGCGCGGCTCGACCGCAACCGGCAGATCAACCTTGGCAACGAGGAGGATCCGGGGGTGCTGGTCCTCGGCGCCGACAGCGAGGGCATCTTCGCGAACCTGGACGGGCCCTCGCGGATGCGGGTCAGGGTCAACCGCAACCGCTACGCGAATCCTCGCGACCTTGGCGGCTTCTCCGCCAACGGGGTTGAAATGGTGAATATGGGAGATCGGGCGCGCGCGAGCATCTCGATCAGGGACAGCACCTTCTCCGGCACTCCCGGAGACATCCTCGAACTGCTCAACTTCGGCAGGGACGGCCGGCTCAGGATGAGCCTTAACCGCGTCACCGCGACGCGCTCGACCGGCTTCGGCAACACGGTGTTGATCCCCGGCAACAACGGCGACTGCCTGCTCGTCGGCAACGGGGCGGCCGGCGGCAGGTTGACCGCAAAGGTCAGGGACAGCGAGCTGACGAACTGCTCCAACAACGGGATCACCTTCGGCAGCAACGTGGTGCAAGGGGGGAGCGGACCGGCCGCCGCGATGAAGCTCGACGTCGCCGGCACCGAGATCACCGGCAACCGCGGCTCGAACGTTTTCGCGGGGACGTTCAACGGCCTCGACGATCTCGCCGTCAAGATTCAGCGCAGCGACCTGAGCGACAGCCGTGGTGGGGTAGGGCTTGCCCGCGGGAACGTTGCCTTCATGGACCTGGGCGATACCGCCCGCAGCCGGATCGACCTGGGCGGCGGCGCTCTCGGCAGCGTCGGCCGCAACTGCATCGCGGGCGGACCATTGGCCGCGAGCGTTCTCTCGTATGACGTCAGCGCCGAGGACAACTGGTGGGGCGACCCCGGCGGTCCCGGGGTCGGACGGACGCTGGTCGTTGGCGGCACCCTGGACTTCGATCCGGCCCTGGACGCACCGCCGCCGAGCTGCTGAGATCGGTGGCAAGAATGGGTTGAAAATTCTTCAATCCTGTGAGAGGGTGCGGATGTCCTTGGGGGGAACCCATAACCAGGAGGCAGAGAGAGATATGAGGCGCTGGTTGGTCACGGTCTTGGCGGCGGCTGTTGTTTCCTCGTTGATCGTTCCCGTCGCCGGCGCCGATCCGTCCCGTGCCGACCGGCTCAACGTCTATACGGCGGTCGTCGACGCCGGTCAGTTCGGCATCCTGGTCGAACAGGGCTTCGACGTCGTCAACCAGCGCCGGCAGGGCGACGCGATCGCGGTCGAGTTCGTGGCCACCGCGCCACAGCGCGCGAAGCTCACGCGGGCCGGGGTCTCGAGCAAGCTGACCCGGGTCAAGGGCGGGCAGACGGTCCAGCAGTTCGCCGCGCGCCAGGCGCAGGGCGGCTTCGACGTCTGGCGCTCATGGGACGAGCCGGGAGGCTTCCGAGACCAGATGTACGCGGTCGCACGCCGCAATCCGCAGATCGCCAAGCTCGTCAAGATCGGCTCCACCGTCCAGGGCCGCGAGGTCCTTGCGATCAAGCTGACGCAGGGCGCTCGTGACGTGCCTGACGGCAGCCGGCCGGCGGTGCTCTACAGCTCCGTTCAGCATGCCCGGGAGTGGATCGCGGGCGAGGTCAACCGGCGCCTGATGAACTGGTACATCGACCGCTGGCGCGCCAACGACAAGCCGGTCAAGCGCATGCTCAAGGAGACCGAGCTTTGGTTCGTCCTGATCGCCAATCCCGATGGCTATGAGTACACCTTCGACAGCGACCGGCTGTGGCGCAAGAACCTGCGCGACAACAACGGCGATGGGACGATCGCCACCGGCGACGGCGTCGACCTCAATCGCAACTTCCCGAACCACTTCAAGTACGACGAGGAGGGCTCCTCGTCGGTGTCCTCGAGCGAGACCTACCGCGGACCGGAAGCGGTGTCCGAGCCCGAGACGGCGGCGATGAAGGGCCTGCTCGACCGGATTGGCTTCGCCTTCCAGGTCAACTGGCATTCCGTCGGCGAGTGGCTCCTTTATGCCGAGGGCTGGCAGATCGCCACGCCGACGGCCGACGATCCGATCTATTACGCGCTCTCCGGGAACCTCGACGAGTCGGCGATCCCGGGCTTTCACCCGGGGCTCAGCTCCGATGTCCTCTACGTCACCAACGGCGAGACCACCGACTACGCGCACGCGGTGACCGGCGCTCTCGCGTGGACGCCCGAGCTGGGCGACGGCTGTCCGGAGTCGCAGTGCGGCTTCGTCTTCCCGGACAACGAGCAGCGCGTGCAGGAGGAGTTCGAGCGCAGCCTGCCGTTCGCGCATTCGGTTGCCAGGTCGGCGACCGATCCGGACGATCCCAAGTCGGTTCTCGACATCGAGACGAAGCCGTTTTACCTGAAGAGCGACGATCCCTACAAGGAAGGGATCCCGGGGGCGAACTTCAGGTTCGAGTACTCCTACGGCGATCCGCAGCCCGTCCAGGTGCTGGCCAAGCGCTCGCTCGGCGACGTGGCGGTCCACTACCGGATCAACGGCGGCGGAGAGCAGACGGCGCCCACCTCGGAGTGGGATGGGGGCGAGCGCTACGCACCGGCCGACGTCCACTACCGCGAGCTGCGCGGCGTCGTCGAGGGCACGGACCCGGGCGACACGGTCGAGGTCTGGTTCGAGGGTGGTGGCGAGCGCAGCGACTCGTTCACCTACGAGGCCGTCTCCGAGACGGGCAGCCGGGTGCTGGTGGTCGCTGCGGAGGACTACACCGGCGCGTCGCCCCGCCAGGCGCCGGGGCCGCACTACCTCGACTACTACCTCGACTCGCTCGCCGCCAACGGCGTTTCCGCCGACGTCTACGACGTCGACGCCCGCGACCGGACGGCGCCCGACCATCTGGGCGTCCTCTCGCACTACGACGCGGCGATCTGGTACACGGGCGACGACATCGTCACCCGGCGCACCGGGTGGGGACCGGGCAACGTCGACCGGCTCGCGCTCGACGAGATCCTCGAGTTCCGCGCGTACATGAACGAGGGCGGTGGCGTCCTCTACACGGGCGACTGGGCGGCGCAGCAGTACACCGGCAACGTCGGGAACCAGCTCTACGACCCGAAGGGCGAGGCGCTTTGCAACCCGAACCCGTCGTTCGACCCGCGCCGCTGCTTGCTCCTGCGGGGCTCTGGTGACGGGACCAACGACGTGCTCCAGTACTACTTCGGCGGCTATCTGTCCGTCCTCGGCGACGGGCTTGACGAGAACGGGGACCCGTTCGACGTCGACGGCATCGACGCTCCCTTCGAGTCCCTGAGCTGGGGCCTCAACGGCCCTGACAGCGCCAATAACCAGGACGCCACGTCGTCGACGCTGGCGACCAGCGGCATCCTGCCGCCGGACGAGTTTCCGCAGTTCGAGAGCTGGCCGTCGAGCCGCTATGACAAGCCGGGCGGCCCGTTCGACCCGCACACCGGCGACCAGTACGTCTACTCGCAGATCGCCGACGTCTCCTACAAGCGGCTGACGCGCGAGATCGCGGTCCCGGCGTCGGGCGACCAGACGCTCAATTTCTGGACCTCCTATGACACGGAGCCGGCTTGGGATTACCTGTTCGTCGAGGCGCGCACGGCCGGCGGCGAGGATTGGACGACGCTCCCGGACATGAACGGCCACACGACGCAGGCGACGGGCGACAGCTGCGACGCCGGCTGGTCGGATGAGCTGCACCCGCAGCTCAACCACTACATGACGTACGACGGCACGTCGTGCACGAGTAGCGGTACGTCCGGGGTGTGGCACGCGGCCTCGGGCAACTCCGGCGGCTGGGTGGAGTGGGAGGTCGACCTCTCCGAGTGGTCCGGCGAGACGGTCGAGGTCTCGATCGCCTACGCGAGCGACTGGTCAGTCCAGAACCTGGGCGTCTTCGTCGACGACGTGACCCTGCCCGACGGCACCGCCACGTCGTTCGAGGACGGCCTCGGCGGCTGGGCCGTCACCGGCCCGCCGGAGGGCAGCGGCCCGAACGCGAACAACTGGGTTCGCACCGACTCATCCGGGTTCCCGGTCGGCGCCTCGATCACCACCCCCGATTCGATCCTCATGGGCTTCGGGTTCGAGGGGATCTCGACCCAGGCGGAGCGCGACGCCGTCATGGGCCGGGCGCTGAGCCATTTGCTGGAGTGATGAGAGGCAAGGCGCGGGCCCTGCGGCCCGCGCCGAGGCGAGTAGCTGTAGATCACGATGCTTGCACCGTTCTTGCCCCCATCAGGGCCAAAAGGGTTCACGCGGTCCGTTTCACCCGCACGAGACCTGGCGCTCGTGTCCCCAGTTCCGCGTCGACTGCATTGCGTGAGTCAAGCGGTAGTGGCGAGGTGTGGGTGGGTCCAAAGGACGGACTTCACCTCTGCTTCGACCCCTCGTAGGCCTGCCGGACGCTGTCGGGCTCGCGGAAGATCCGGTCGACGCTCGCATCCGGGATATCGAAGCCGAGCCGGTCCAGGTAGCCGCTCGTCTCCAACTCGACCAGATCGTGCGGCTTGGCGCGTCGCCGCTGGCCGGCGCCGTTGCCCTGGAGCGAGCAGGGAATCGCGAGGATCGCGGTCGGGTCGGGAATCCCGGTGGGAGGCTCGAGGTCAGGCTTGCGGAAGTCGAAGCTGCGCCCGATGTTCGACGCGTAGCGGTGTCGCTTGTTCAGGTACCCGAGGCCGAACTTGTAGGAGATCAGCTTCAGGATCGACTCGTGAGTGACGGTCATGTGGCTGACGCGCCCGCCGCGCGCGTAGGGGGAGACCGCCACGCCCGGGATCCGGAACCCGGTGAAGCCCCAGTCGTTGTCGATGTCGGTGACATTGCGGCGAGCGTCGGGGACGAACGGGGGCGGGACGTGGTCGAAGAACCCGCCCCATTCGTCGTAGTTGATGAACAGGGCCGCGCGCTCGTACTGCGGAGACTCGATGAAGGCGTGGACGACATCCGACATGAACGCTTGGCCCAGGCGGATGTCACCGTGCGGGTGCTCGTCGGCGGAGAGCCCGTCGCCGCCGCCGCCGTCGCGAAATGGCGGGTCGACGAAGCAGATGTTCGGCAGCGTTCCCGACGCCGCCTGCGCGTAAAACGTCGCGATCGGCTGCGTCTGGGCGAGGCCGCGCAGCCCGTAGAGCCCCGAGAACGGCAGGTCGGAGTTGTAGTACGTGAAGCTGACCCCGTTCGCCTCGGCGCGGTCCATGATCGTCTCCCACGTGAACCCGATCGGCTCCTCGGATTCGGGTGGCAGCACGTTCGACTTCTGCCCGCCGTTCTGCGCCCCCCACTGGTAGTGGCGGTTGGGATAGGTCGAGGCCATGATCGAGCAGAACCAGCGGTCGTACAGGGTGAAGGCGTCAGCGACATGCGGGATGAACCCGAGGTCCTCCTTGAGGTAGTAGCCGATCGCGAACTCGTCTGAGCTCGTCCCGTCCTCGTTGCCAAAGACGAAACCGTCGTTGCGCCCACCGTTCCACTGGAAGCGGCCCCCGGTCCAGCCGTGATCGGGATCCGGGTGGCCGCAGCCCTGGAAGTCGGGGCTCAGACGATAGGTGGGTATCCGGCTGCCGTCGGGAGCCGGATAGGCAAGGCCGACGTTCTTGGCGTCCGCCCTGGGATGCCAGCCGAAGTAGTGGTCGAAGGAGCGGTTCTCCATCATCAAGACGACGAACGTGTCGATCGGCAGGTTCCTCGGGCTCGGGAACGGCCGGCGGCGCGCGCGCCTGGCCGCCTCCGCGACAAGCGACTCGGTGGACACGAAACTGGCCATCCCGGCGGCGCCGGCGAGGGCGGCGGTCCGGGCGAGGAACTCGCGCCGGCGAAGTGCCGCCTCGGGATAAAGCGCCTCGAGGCGCTCGGCCGCGGCCTCGTCGGCAAGCTCCCCGCGGGCAACCTTCGCAGAGTGGTCGAACGGCCGACGGATCACGGCTCCGGCTCGATTACGCGCTCACAGTTGTAGACGCCGTCCTCCACAGCATCAACGTAGGCGACATCGTTGCGGCCGGCGCCGCAGTTGATCTCGTCCGCGCGGCCGTCGCGCGCCCGGATCACGTCGTTGCCGGGACTCGGAAGTTGGACGCCATTTCGCATCTCGAAGCCGTCGCGGCCGGTCCCGCCGCGCATGACGTCGCGACCTTTGCCGCCGCGGATCCGATCCGCGCCCGGCCCAGCGCGCAAGACGTCGCGCCCCGGGCCACCGCGAAGGATGTCTGCCCCACCC
>JALZKA010000029.1 GCA_030859475.1 Actinomycetota bacterium | reverse complement strand
CCGCCGCGCGCTCGCCGAGGCCCTGAGGCGGGTGCTCGACGCCGGCGTCCCGCTCACCGGCGCCAGCGACCACGGTGTCAGCGAGGCGATCTACCTCGACGACCCGGATCGAAACGGGGTCGAGCTCTACCGCGACCGCCCCCGCGAGGAGTGGCCCCGAGGCCCGGACGGCGAGGGCGTGGCGATGTTCAACGCCCCGTTCGACCTCGCCGAGTTGCTCTCGGAGCTCGCCTCCTAGCGCCTATACTCGGCCGTCGCGCGGCTGTAGCTCAGTTGGCTAGAGCGTCTGCTTGCCATGCAGAAGGTCGTGGGTTCGAATCCCATCAGCCGCTTCAGATGAGCGTCCCCGCCAGTTCGCGTCAGATCGCGACGGGGGGCTCTTTTCGTAGGTGGGGAGCCGTTTTCGCCGTGTAACCCCGTTCCCCTTACCCAGCCCCGTTAGACGCGTTTTCGGAGGGGACTGGTAGCAATCTGGTAGCTGAGGCCGTGGTAGCAGGACCCGAACTGGTAGCAACGACGCACGGGGTTCTGGCCCGACGTGGCTTGGGACTAAAGAGAGACCTGGCGCCGAAGGCCCGTCTACGATCGATGAGATGAACGTCGTCGCACCCGAAGGCCTGCTCCACTTGGCTCAGTACCAGCCATTCACGGATGGGGGGCTAACGCGCGAGGAAGTCTTCCGACGAATGGTGGGTCCGACTTTGATGGAGGCGGGCGGAGCAGTGGTGGATCCCAGCGAGCTCCGGGACGCTTTCAGCGCATTCTGGGGGGTGGAGGTGGAGACCGCAGAAGTCGACGGCTGGCTCGATCACCTGGAGGAGGTGGGGGCTATCGAACGCACTGGCGGCGGGGTGGCGATATCGCCGTCGGCGCGGACTTTGCTGGAGAAGCGGCGCCAGGAGTTCGACCAGCTGTCAGCGCTCGCGATCAATGAGTGGCGGGCAACCCTTGTTGAGATCGAGCCCGAACTGGAAGATGATGAGCTGGACGCGCTCGTCAGCGACTTGCATCAGCTCATCGGCCTCATCGTTGCCTACCACGGAGCCGAAGCAGCGGTGATCCTCTTTCCGGAGGAGGAGCGTTCCGAAGCGCTTCGAGCCACCCTCCGCGCGAAGGCGGAGACTCTGCCCTCTCGGGGGGGCAGATGCGCCGCGGCAAGGCGGCTGGGCTTCGCGAGACTCTTTGGGGCCCCTACTGATGCTCAGCGACGCTTTCTTGCCGATCGCTTGGACCATGGCTTCTTCGCCGTAGTCGGGACCCTGAGGCCGGAGGCTGCTGCGATCATGAAAGAGGAGCTGAGGAATCAGCGCATCTACCTGGACACGAATGTCCTGATCCCAGCCCTGGGCCTCGCAAATCGCAAGATCAACGAGTCCACTCGCCGCCTGCTGCGGCTCACTCTCGATCTCGAGATCGAGATTGCTGTTACTCCTTGGACCCTCGATGAACTGCGGCACAGCCTCGACCGAGCCAGCTCAGAGGTCACGCGCAACGGCCTCCCAGCCCGACAGTACGCGGGTATCCTCGCGGCCGCCGCGAGGCAGGAGGGTGGCGTCAGCCTCGTCGAGGGGTTTTACGAGAGCTACGCGGTTAACGGCAGCGGCCCCGGCGACTGGTTCCGAAAAGCCGCGCAGATCGAACCAAGACTCGCGGAACTCGGCATCACCCTCGTAGCTGATGGGGTCCTCGCCGTCGAGAAACAGGACCGGGATCGTGTGAACGACTACGTAGTCCTCCTGGACCGGGAGGCGACCTTTCGAAGAGGTCGACCACGTGACAATCCACCGTTGCTTCACGACGCGCGCCATCGCGCGCTGATCGAGCGTCTTCGTGGCGAAGGTCATCGCCAATTCAGAACCGCGGAGTATTGGTTCTTGACCGAGGACAAGGTTCTGCCTCGGCTCGGCCAGCTCGCGCGCGATGGGGAGCCGTCACCCAAGATCCCGTTCTGCATGTCTGCAGGCGCGTGGGCACAGATCGTGCGGTGTTTCACACCACGCACGGCAGACTACGAGCAGACGGTCGTCGACCTACTCGCAAGCCCCTACCTCAGGTTCGGTACCCGAAGGCGCCTGGGGGACATCCAGGACGCGGTCGCGCGCATCACGACACTCCTGGAGGATGCGTCTCCGACTGTGGTTGCCGCATTCGTCAGCGATGAGACCTTGGAAGCTGTAGCGGGCGCGCCCGAGGAGGAGAAGGATCTAGTCGCCGTCAGGGCATACGAGCGGGCTCAGGATGAGGTCGAGCAGCGCTTCCATACGGTGCAGGAACGCATGCGAAGGCTCCAGGAACGCCTCGCAGAGCAGGAGGCCTCTCGAATTGAAGTTGCTGACGATGCCGCATCGGTTCGCGAGAGTGAGCGGCTGACGCGCGCGGCCTTGGAGCTTGAGAGGTCGAAGGCGGCCGAAACCGAACGGCAACTGGAACGGCAGCGCACTGAGACTGCGGCCGAGATCGAGCGCCTTGAGGGGCGGCTTGAAGGAGAGAAGCGAGAGCGGGCAAAAGAGCGCGCGCGAGCCCGCAGGTATGCCGCCCTCGCCGTGGCACTGCTTGTCGCGATCACTTCGATCGCGTTAACCGTCGCTGGCCTCACCTCCGTTGCTGTTGGGGTAGTTGGCGGAGGTACCGCCATCGCTCTGATCGTCGCAAGTTCCATCGAGCAATCGAAGCTTGCCTGGACGATGACGTTTGTCCTCGCTGTCGTTGGCGTGTTGCTCGCCGTCGTTCAACTGCTCGAATCGTGACCTTGGCTGGCCTGACAGTGTCTGGCGCGTCAGTGGTCTCCTCACACGGACCCACGAGGCTGTCGTGAGGGTCCCAAGAGTGGCGGGCGCGTGACCGTTCGACTCGAATGGGACGGGAAGCCAGAGCAGGTCGAGCGGCTCAGTCTGCCGTTTCAGACCGTTGAAACGATCAACGAGTCGCGCGCGACTCGTGAACGCGACGCGGGCTCGCTGTTCAACTCGGAGTCAGCGGGATCGCCGAACCGGAACCGATTGATCTGGGGCGACAACCGCCTTGTCATGAGCAGCCTCCTTCGTGAGTTCGCTGGGCAGGTTCGATTGGTCTACATCGATCCGCCGTTCGACACAGGAACGGACTTTTCGTACCGGGTCACGATCGGAGACGCCGATTTCTCGAAAGCGCCGTCAGTGCTCGAGGAGCACGCGTATCGGGACACATGGGGCAGGGGGAGAGCGTCCTACCTCGGGATGCTCTACGAGCGCTTGGCACTGATCCACGAGCTCCTGGCCGAGGACGGGAGCCTGTTCTTACACATCGGTTCAAACGTCAGCCACTACGCGAAGATCCTGTGCGACGAGATCTTCGGCGTTGACGGATACATCAACGAGATCGTCTGGCGGCGGGCTCATGCGCACGGGGACACCGGTCAGGGTGCACGGCACCTTGGCCGACTCCACGACACGATTCTTCTGTATCGCAAGGCCGGAGGAGCGACCTGGAATCCGCAGTTCATGCCATACCCCGAGGAGGTGATCCTCCGCGACTACAAGGGCGTCGACGAAGACACCGGGCGCCGATATCAGCTGATGCCGATTGACGGACCCGGCGGACAGGCAAAGGGCAATCCCCGGTACGAGTTCCTCGGCATTACGCGGTATTGGCGGTTCTCGCGCGAGAGGATGCAAGAACTCTACGAGCAGGGACGCATCGTTCAGACCAAACCAGGGACGGTCCCTCGTCAGAAGCGGTACCTCGATGAGATGCCAGGGCTTGCGCTCCAAGACATTTGGATGGACATTGGGCCGGTCCAAGGTCAATCGAAAGAGCGCCTTGGTTACGAAACTCAGAAGCCGGAAGCCCTGCTGGACCGGATCCTCCGCCTCGCGAGTGATCCTGGGGATCTCGTGGCCGACTTTTTCGTCGGCTCGGGGACAACCGCGGCTGTGGCCGAGAAGCTCGACCGCCGCTGGATCGCCTGCGACCTCGGGCGATTTGCGGTTCACACGACCCGGAAGCGACTTCTCGACATTCCTGACTGTGGGCCGTTCGATATCCAGAACTTGGGAGCGTACGAGCGCCAGCGTTGGCAGCAAGCTTCCGGCAATGGTGCGCTCCGCGCATATTTCGACACGATCCTCGCCTTCTATCGTGCCGAGCCGGTCGACGGCTTTCTTCATCTACACGGCCGTAAGGCTGGTCGCATGGTCCACGTTGGCGCCACCGACGCACCGATCACGATCGACGAGTGTGAGGAGGTCATGGACGAAATGGCTGACAACGGGGTCGAGGCCGTCGATCTGCTCGGCTGGGAGTGGGAAATGGGCCTCCATGACACCGTCCCAGAGGCCGCCCGTCGTCGTGGGCTCGATCTGCAGCTTCGGCAGATACCCCGGGAGGTGATGGAGCGAGAAGTCGCCGAAGCTGACGCGGTGCGTTTCTTCGAGCTGGCCTATGTCGACCTCGACATCAAGCGCAACGGCAGGGAGGCAGCGGTGGTGCTCAAGGACTTCGCGATTCCCAGTGAGGACCTGATTCCGGTGAACGTCCGCGAGCAGATCAAGAGCTGGTCGGACCTGATCGACTACTGGTCAATTGACTTCGACCATCGCGACGAGACCTTCCACAACCAGTGGCAGTCATACCGGACGCGCGAGGAGCCGAAGCTGGCTATCGAGAGTGACTGGCACGAGTATCCGGAGCCTGGCCGCTACGCGATTGTCGTCAAGATCATCGACATCTTCGGTAACGACACAACGAAGCTCGCCGAGGTCAAGATCAAGTGAACGACGAGCCGGCGACCGGCCCGCCGGTTGGCGATCCGTTCGCCGTTCCGGACAGGCGAAAGCCAAGCGACGGAACCCATCTCGTCAACGGCATCCGCGCAGCGGTCGACGCATGGCGTGCGCAGGGCTACCCAGGCGCAAGCGCGACTAGCAAGCGTCTACTCGGCTTCTGGTTCGACGACGAACACCGCACCGATGACGGGCTCCCGTTCCGTTTCTACTTCTGTCAGCGCGAAGCTGTCGAGACGCTGATCTACCTCAGCCAGGTCGAGCGCGTGCGCTCCTTCCGCGATCTGCTCGACTACGCCGCCCACGGCATCCTCGTTCAACCCGGGGAGACGAAGCGGCAACGCCTCGCGTTCAAGATGGCAACGGGCTCGGGCAAGACGATGGCGATGAGCCTCGCGATCGTCTGGTCGTACTTCCACGCGCTCCGCGAACCCGGATCGCAGATGGCTTCCTCGTTCTTGGTGATCGCGCCGAACGTGATCGTCTTTGAGCGGCTGAAGAGCGACTTCGGTGACGGCGCCACGTTTCGCCGCGATCCACTGATTCCGCCGGAGTGGGCCGAGGACTTCGATCTCACGGTCTTGCTTCAGGACGACCCGGCACCGGTCACCACCCGGGGAGCGCTCTTTCTCACCAACGTTCAACGCCTGTACGAATCGCGGAGCGCGTCGGGTGATGGAGATGCCGTGAATCCCGTCGAAGCAATGCTTGGACCGCGCGTTAAAGCCGGAGCGGCAACGAGCGCATCTGAGGAGCTGCTCGACCGGGTCGCCAGTCGTGGGCGGGTGCTGGTCGTAAACGATGAGGCCCACCACGTATGGGATGAGAAGCTCAAGTGGAACCAGTCGATTGAGCGTCTTCATGCGGAGCTGAAGGAGCGAACGGATGATGATCCCGAGGCTGGTGTCGTCTCCCAGCTCGATTTCTCGGCGACTCCGAAGGACCAGAAGGGGCAGATCTTCCGGCATGTCGTCGTCGACTATCCGCTCGCTCAGGCTGTCGGCGACGGGATCGTGAAGACGCCGATCATCGGCGAGGTTTCCGGGGCGACGGTTGAGCTGGGTGAGTCAGCGGTGCAGCGTGACCGGCAATGGCTTGACGTCGCGGTGGGGCGTTGGCGCAAGTTCGACGAGGCGCTCTCTCCCTCAGGCAAACGCCCTGTGTTGTTCGTGATGTGTGAGAACACGCAGGCGGCTGACGAAGCCGGCGACTACCTGCGCCAGCGTCCTGAGTTCGCGGGCGACCGGCTCCTCGTGATCCACACCAACCGCTCGGGCGAGATCACCAAGGCGGACCTCGACATCGCACGCAAGGCAGCCCGCGAGGTCGACGGGCCCGACAGCAACATCCGCTGCATCGTCAGCGTGCTGATGCTGCGGGAGGGATGGGACGTACGAAACGTTTGCGTGATCGTCACTTTGCGGTCGCTGACCGCGAAGTCCAAGATCCTGCCCGAGCAGGCGCTCGGCCGAGGCCTGCGGCGGATGACGCCACCTGGCTCAGGACACGACGAGCGCGTCGTGGTCATTGAGCACGACGCCTTCCGCGACCTCTGGACCACCGAGCTCGACGGCGGCCTGGTGGTCGAGCGCGAGGACGTCGACAAGATCGAGGCGGGCGCCGTCACAGTTTTCGCGGACGAGGGCAAGAAGCGATTTGACATCGCGATCCCCCAGCTGACGCGGGCGCTGAGCCGATCCGAGACGCCGCTCGAAAAGCTTGACCCGACTGAAATCGCCGCACCCGCGAGCTTGCTTCCCATCCCCGACGTTGAGCCCGACGAGTACATCAAGTACCGCGGCATGCACCTGATCGACAAGGGCGTGGTGGAGGAATACGAGTTCCGCGTGCCATACGCGGAGGACCCGGCTGGGGTCCTCACCTACTACACGCGAATCGTGGCGAACGCAGGCGGCGTTGAGAGGATCTCCGGCGCCTTCGCAACGCTAGCTCCCATGGTCCGCGACTACCTCCGCGAGCGGGTTTTCGAGGAGCCTGTTCAGCTCGACGACAAGGTCATCTTGCGGCGTCTCGCGGAGAACGACGCCCAGCAGTTGGTGGTCGGCGCCTTCCAGCAAGTGATCCGCGATCTATCAATCGAGGAGCGCGAGCCGACGATCGAGGAAAGCGCTTTCCGCGTCTCGGATACGCCGGCATTCCCGTGGTCGCGGGAGGTAGTCGAGGCCGAACGGACGGTCTTCAACCTGACCCCGGTCGACAACAAGTTCGAGGGCGGCTTCGCGAAGTTCCTCGATCGCGCGACGGACGTGGCGGCGTTCGCGAAGCTGACCCTGAACAGCCGCTTCGCATTGGAGTACATCTCCTCGACCGGCGCACTCCGCTACTACTACCCCGACTTCCTGGTCCGGCTGGTGGACGATTCGTGTCTCGTGATTGAGACCAAGGGCCTGGAAGACATCGAGGTCGCGCACAAGGATCTGCGGGCGCGGCGCTGGTGCCGCGACGCCGCCAGCTTGTCTGGGCGCGACTGGGCCTACGAGAAGGTGCGGCAGAGGGTCTTTGAGGCGTACACCGGGGATTCCGTCGAGGGGCTGCGGCGGTTCATCGCTGCGGGAGATCCCCAAGCTGAGCTTGATTCCTGACGATTCGGGGGGCGAGAAATTTGCCGTCGTACGCTTAAGGGAACATGGAGCCTGACTTATGAGCCGCACAGCAACATCCAAGGCCCCGGGCCAGATCGACCTCTTCGCTTGGGCCGACGACCTCGAAGCCGAGCGCGAGCGCATCAACGGCATCAACGCCGAGCGGGCCGCCCGGCGTGGCTACCTCGTGTTTGCGACGGATCCCGAGGTCGCTCCGGACGAACCGGGGTATCGCGAGGTGTACGCGACTGAGGCTGGCACGCCAAATCAGGCCATGGCGAAGGTGCGCTCGATCGCGGAGGGCCGCAGGCTGAACGCGTACCTCGCAACGGGTCGGTATCGCGACGAGCTCGCCGAAGCCCGCTGGGTCGCGTAGCCCGGACTTCTCTGCGGATTCAACTGTGGATCGCCAATCCGGCTGTTCTTCGCGGGTGCACGCGGTGCAAGCGCCCCTGCCGCTGCCGACCACCCCCCTCTCACAATTGGTTCGATGGAGGTGGTCGGCAGCGGCAGGGAGAGAAGTTGGTTGGGGACAGAGGATCTGGGATCAGGGAATCTGATGAGGTGAGAGAAGAAGAAATCTGAAGGGAATTGCGGACAAAACTGGAGCTGGGGCGACTTGGTTGTATGGGACGTCAGCGGCAGTCGAGGGAGCGCGAGGTGGTCTCGGGGGTAGTTCGGATGGGGGCTGTAGAGCTTGGGGATGTACGGCGGCGACGGGCGGTTGGACGGTCCATCGACTACGGACTCGTTGGACGCGTGGTTGAGGCGGGGCCGTCTGAGCGGCCCAGCGGAAACGGCTCGTGACCGTGGAATCCCATCGCGAGCCGTGGCTGAACAAGCAAGAGCTGGCAGCACGCCTTCATTGCTCGATACGCACAATCGAGCGGCTCTGCGTGCCGGCAATGAGGGTTGGCGGGCAGAACCGCTACAAGCTCAGCGAGGTCGAGATGTTCCTGACACACCGAAGCCGTCCTGCCCGCGTGATTCGCTTTCCGTCGAAGGAAAGGGATCCGGCGGCATGAGCGTGTTCAGAAGAGGCGGCGACTGGGTCGCGAAGTTCCAGCTCCGCGGCGAGCAGCATTGGGTTCCCGGCGGACCCTGGCCGACGAAGTCCGCGGCCCGCGAAGCAGAGCGGCGCTATCGCGACCGGTTGGATTCGCGACGCACCGATGAGACCTGCGCGAGTTTCTCGGAGCGCTGGCTGGTCGAATGGCCGCGGCCGGCCGTTTCGACACAGCGGCTTTATGCGTATGCGATGCGTCGGTTTGTTCAGGACTTCGGCCCGACAGCATTAGGCGAAGTCGTACGGTTCTCGGCGAGGTCCTGGGCCCTCGGCGTTCCGCGCAACGTCTCGCGCGTGGTCGGGATCATGTACGAGGACGCGCGCAATGTCGGGCTCGTCGAGAACAATCCGTTCTCGAACCTCCGTCTGCCGGCGAGCGAGAAGACGCAGGAAGTGGTGCCGCCGACGCTAGATGAATATCGGGAGTTGCTGGAAGCCTGCACCGTGCTCGGTGGCTACGGTCCCGAGTTCCGGGCGATGATTCAGTTCTCCGCTTGGACTGGTGTGAGGGCGGGAGAGCTTCACGCGTTGAGGTGGGATGCCATCGGGACCGACACGATTCGGATCCGCGGAGCCCGCAAACGCGATGGCGGGATCGGCAAGCCCAAGAACGGAAAGGAGCGCGAGGTCGCTTACCTGCCGCCGGCTCGCATTCTCGATCAGGTGGAGCGGCGTGCGGACGGCTTCGTCTTCCATTCGCCCCGCAGCAATCCGCTCGTCCAAGGCTCACACCACTACGCGTGGCGCACGGTCCGGGCGGCATCGCAGCTCGTGATGGAGCGGAAGTCTGCGGGGCTGCCGAACATCCGCTGGCATGACCTGCGGCACTTCTGCGCGACGCAGCTGCTCGAGCTCGGCCTCGACCATTTCGCGGTATCGGTGCAGCTAGGCCACGAGGACGGTGGAGCGCTTGTGATGGCGCGCTACGGACACCCCTCGAAGGACGCCGCACGACAGCGGCTGCTCAGGGTGTTCGAGTTGGGGCCGCAGCCCCATAAAGGCGAGATCGGGACAAGCGCGCTCCGCGCTCCGCTCCCGTAGCAGTCGCCCTGACTTCCGGAAACGGCCCCTCTGGCGATGCGTGTTGTAGACTTGGAGGACAACACGACAACTGAGGTACAGAACGACAAATGGACGACAACCAGACAGATACGACACCAGAAGAAGGCCCCAGGCCCGTCACGTATGAGCTGAGACTGAAGGGCGGCGGCATCACCGTCGAGCGCGAGATTGACGAGGAGGCTGCCCTGCAGATCCTCGCCACGGTCATGGGCGGAGGGGAAGCCTTGACCGCTGCTCGGACGACGGGCAAGCAGTCGGCGACCACCGCGGCACGTGGCCCAAGCCGTGGCCGGTCACTCCGCGAGTACCTCGATGAGGTCGAGCCCAAGCGTAACGTGGACAAGATTCTCGCGATCGCCTCGTACTTAAAGGTCGAGCGCGACTCGGAAACGTTCGACTCAAACGAGGTCAAGAAGCAGTTCAGGAGCGCGAGCGAGCCCGTCCCGGGTAACTACTCGCGCGACTTCTCGTGGGCGGTCGCGGCCGGGTGGATTGCTCCGGCCGAGGACGTTCCGGGCGACTACTACGTGACCAAGAAGGGTGACCAGGCCGTGGCGGCCAAGTTTTCGGACGAGGTGAAGAAGGCGACGGGAGTGGGGAAGACGGCGCGGCGTCGTCGGCCGAAGAAGAAGGCGGATGAGTCGTGACCGGCAACGGCGCCCTCGTGGAGGCCTTCCGTGACATCGACGCCTCGGCTCTCCCTGATGTGGGCGCCCTAGATGAACGCCGGCAAATGTTCTGGGTTCTTCTGGTGGGCCAAGAACACCTCAAGGTGGCTGCCATGACTCCGGCCGAGATCTCGACCGTGCTCCGCGACGCGCACGGCATCGACGTCTCGCGCCAACGTATCGAGGCGACGCTCTCGAGCGAGACCGGGACTGTCGCTAAGCGGAAGGTCGCCGGGCGCCGCGCTTACCAGTTGATGGCGAAGGGCGGCGCCGCGCTGGACGCGGCGACCGACGCCGCGCTGTTCATCGATCCAGAGCGCGGTTTCACCGGACTGCGCGCTGCACATTCTCTGCTGGCGACACTCGAGGGAGAGCTCCGCGTTTGTGATCCCTACATCGACGCCCGCACACTGGACATGCTCGCCGAGTGCGAGGCTGCCGACTCAATCCGCCTGCTCACGCAGAAAGTCAACAGTCCCGAGGGCTTCAAGCAGAGCCTCAAGGCGTTCGGACGAGAGCACACCGTGGAACTCGAGATTCGCCATGCCAAAGGCAGTGTTCTCCATGATCGCTATGCGATCCACGACGATGGGATGCTCATGTTCGGCACCAGCCTCAACGGCCTGGGCCTCAAGCAGTCGTTTGTGGTCGCGCTCGGCGAAGACCTTCGAGCGGCAGCGCTCGCGGCGTTCGAGTTGACTTGGGATGCGGCGAAGCCGATCTGAGCGGCGCGGACCGCGCTACCAGTGGGGGAGGCGGCGCGCCCAGGACACAGTGGTAGCAGCATTGGTAGCAGACCGAGCGGAAACCTCATGAACAAGCCATTTGGCGGGGATTTTCAACACATCAGCCGCTCTTTTCTGCGCCTTTCGTTCGATCGCGCCCGGCGTCGCGTGATCCGCCTTCGGGGGTGATCGGGCGCTCCATCAGCACGCCCCCAGCGGTGACCCCATCCGGCATTTGGATATCGAGGCGCTCCATCTCTCGGAATCCGAAGGCACGGTAGAGGGGTTCGCCCGGGAGCGTGGCCATCAGCACGAGGCTCCGGAAGCCCTCGTTGCGCGCGGCGCGCTCGCATGCCTCGAGAATCGCCCTACCGATGCCGCGACGCGCCCAGTCTCCACGGACGAACATCGCCCGAACGCGAGCGGGCTCCGTCGCCGGATCGAGCAGTCGCTCGTCGTCGTCTACTGCCCCAGAACCCGTATAGAGCTTGGCCCGCCTGCTCCAGCCCCCACAGGCGACGAGCTCACCGGCAGACTCGTGCACGAAGTAGGTGCCGTCCTCGATCAACCGCGTGTCAAGATGAGCGATGTGGAGCGCGCCGCTGGCGACCTGGTGCTCGTCGTAGAACGCCGGGAAGAGGTCGAGCGCGGACTGGCGCATCAGCTCCTGGATCCGCGGAGCGTCGGCGACGACGGCGAGTCGCTGGGGTGGAGGGCCGAGCTGGGTCATTTGCGCCAGAATCGGCGGAAGAGGCGGCAATCGCCAGTCGCGCTCCGCATCTGGCCATGGTACCCGCCACTCAGCCGCTCTTTTCGGCGCCTTCGTAAAGGCTGCGCTAGGCGTGATCTGACGCGCGCGTACTCAGCGATTCGAGTGCGGGTGGTAGCCCAACTGGCCGGTCGTAGCAAGCAATAGAGTTGTTTCGCAGGCGCAGTCCCGCGCCTGACCCTCGAATCCGCCGCCAACCCCAGGAGGATCAGATGTCCAAGTCAGTCCTGTACATGTCGATGTCGCTGGACGGATTCATCACGGGACCCAACGACGACGAAGACAATGGCCTCGGGGTCGGAGGCGAGCGGCTACACGCCTGGCTCGGTGACTGGAAGGGCAGCGCAGCCGGCTTCGATCCACCGGGTGCAAGCGGCGACGTCTACGGTGAATCGATGGCGACTGGAGCTGTGGTAGTCGGGCGGCGCACGTTCGACCTCGCCGGGCACTGGGACGACCACGGCGTGCCGATCTTCGTGCCGACCCGGGGGACGCCGCCCGAGGCGCAGTCGGATTGGGTCAACTACGTGACCGACGGCGTCGAGAGCGCCATGCGCCAAGCCAAAGATGCGGCCGGCGACGAGGACGTAATGGTCCACGGTGCCGACCTCGCTCAATCCCTGATTCACGCCGGCGTGCTCGACGAGATGGAAATCCATCTCGTACCGGTGCTGATGGGCGAGGGGCGCCCGCTCTTCGCCCACCTCGGCGCCGAGCCGATCGACCTCGAGCTGACACGCGTCGTAGAGGCTCCTGGGGTCACCCACCTGCGCTACAGGGTGCCCGCGTGAGCGCCGATGAAGGGCGGCGCTTGATCCTTCACATGTCGGTGTCGATGGACGGCTTCGCAGCCCATGCCGACGGCGACCTCGACTGGCATGCGCCGGATGAGGCCGCGGTGGACAACGGCGGCCAGCGGCATCGCATGAACCTCGAGCTGCTCGGGCAGATCGACCTGATCGTGATGGGAAGCGGCGCCTACACCGACTTCTCCACGGGGTGGTCGGGATCCGACAATCCGATGGCGAGGTACATGAACGAGCTTCCCAAGCTGGTCTTCTCGCAGAGTCTCGAGACAGTGGACTGGAACAACGCTTCGATCACTCGGAGTCCCCTCGGAGAGGAAATCGCCGAGCGCAAGCGAGAGGCCGGCCGGGACATCGTCTGCTTCGGCGGCGTGCGCATCGCCCACAGCCTGATCCGCGAGCGCCTGATCGACGAGTACCGCCTGACTGTGCATCCGGTGATGCTCGGTGACGGCCTCTCCCTGATGCACGGCCTTCCCGAGCCCCAGCGTCTCGAGCTCATCAGCAGCACGACCTATGCGGACGGAACCGTCTCGCAGGTGCTGCGGCCGATGGAGTGACTGGGAGGGCGTAACGCAACAGAGAGTCACCAGAGGCGACGCGTCGCGAAATCACGAGCGGCACCCGTGGGCATCGCTGGTGCTGCTCATGCTCGTAAACCACGTCTTACGTTTCCTTGAGAATCGCGAGCGCTTTTTCGGTTAGCGGTCCGCCCGCCTTACCTCGAGGCGGGCGCTTCTATTAAGCGATACGATTGGCCCGCGATGGGGGAGGAGCGCACGTTCCGGCATAAAGGCGTCAACCGCCTCCGCACTCTCTCTGTCCTGACGCTCGCCATGATGCTCGTCCTCGTCAGCGGTCAGGCGCGAGCGGCCACGCTCACCAGAGCCGACGTCACTAACCCGGCCTACATCGACTACTGCGGGCTCGACTACGAGGTCCGCTACGAGGGCAGGGCGGGCGAGCGAAACGACGCGCAGTTCAACTTCGTCCAGGGCGAGTACTCCCCGGTAACGACGATCGGACCGTTTTGCTGGCAGGTGACGCCTGACATATCGGTCGTATCCGACCTGGCCGCGCCGATCTCGGCGAGCGGGGGGTGCCAAAACGTCAGCCGCCAGGCGGCGCAGTGCGGCGCGAACAACCTCGTGGCGCTCTCGATCAACACGTACGACCAGCGTGATCTGGTCAAGGTCGGCGTGGGCAACCCGCCCGCCGTCGTGTCGGCGGGCACCGGGAACGACGCCGTCAACACGGCCAACGGGTCGGGCTACGACCGCATCTCGTGCGGGGACGGGAATGACGGTGCCACCGGTGACCCGGGCGATCAGATCGACCCCGATTGCGAGAAAGTCACGCGCATCGGTTAGGTGCCTGCCTAAGCATCACCAGTGGCACTCAATCATTAAATTGCCCGCGCTCGTCAGCGCGGGCAAAGAATTGAGAGCTGTTACGGGCTATCCGCGCCGCCCGTTCAGCGCTGGGACGTCTCTTGGCTCGTCCGCTAGGCCACCCTGTCGCTACTGGCGCTTGCGATCCCGGCCCTGGCCGCCCATGAGCCGGTCACGGCCGGGGCCGCCGATCAGCAGGTCGTTACCCATGCCGCCGCCCAGCCGGTCGTTGCCTTTGCCGCCGCGCAGGCGGTCGTGCCCAGCGCCACCGTAGAGGCGATCGGCGCCCCTGCCACCAGCGATCCTGTCATCGCCTCCGCGGGCGCAGACCAGATCCTTGCCGCCTCGGGCCCTGATCCGGTCCCGTCCCTTGCGGCCGACGATCACGTCGGCTCCCGGCGTCCCCCGGGTGGTCCGGGATGTCGCCGTGATCGTCGATCTCTTGCCCCTGCACCTCGGGAACGGCCAGAGGCCGTTCGTCACCCGCACTGCGTAGAAGCCCTGGAACCCGTCGGAGTACCAGATCTCGCCCCGCTCGGGTACGAATGCGGGGCTCGACATCGCGTAATTCGAAGCGTCCGGAAACTGGCGGGGCTTGATCGGGGCGTTGTAGTACGCGATCTCGCGCGGGCGCCTCGGGTCGCGGATGTCGAAGACCCGCAGGCCCGAGAGGATCATGCTGCACGCGACGATGCCGGGATCCTTGCGCTTCGGCACGCTGCAGTAGTGACCGGCGTATCCCTGGATCGGGGAAACGGTGCCGGGATCGTCTGCCAAGGCGGCGAAGTTCTCGGGCTGGTGGACGGCAAGCCGCAGATTGGAGACGACCCTGGGCCGGGCCTCGTTCTCGATCGAGATGATGCGACCGGCCCCGACTTCGCTACCGGCTCCGAACTCGTCGATCTCGACCGCGTACCGGCGCTCGTCGATCGTCACCGGGATCGCGTTTTGCGGAATGCTCATCGAGGCCCAGGTGAGCCGTGAGATCTCCCGGACCTGGGGGTTCGGCTTTCGCATCTGGATCGCGGACGTGTCCAGGGTGATCATCCCCGAGCCGATCCCGGCGACGTACGCCCGCCGGCCGTTGCCCGAGATCGACAGCCCGTGCGAGTCGTAGTTGCCGATCCACAGCACTCGCGGCACCGACATGTTCGTGATGTCGACCGCGACGATCGTCTGCGTCCCCGGCGAGGCCGAGTAGAAGGTCCTGCCGTCGGGTGCCATGCCGCTTTCGTGCCCGAAGACCCCGACCGGCGTCGAGGACTTCAGCACGGGGTGGCGGCAGTCCTGGGAGATGTCGTAGACGTCGACGATGCCCACGTTGAACGCCGGGTTTCCCAGCACCGCTGCGAGGACCCCGCGCTTCTTCGACACGGCCACCGACTCGTGCGGAGAGAGCATCGCCGGGCTGGTCAGCCGCGCCGTGCGAACCGGGTTGGCAGGGTCGGACATGTCGAGCACGTTGACCCCGGCCTCCAGGTCGAGGACATTCGTCCCGAACAGGAGCGTGGTGTCGTAATAGGCACAGTCATTGCCGGCCTCGTCCTCGTAGCGCTCGACCTTGTAGCCGCCGACCGTCCCGTTCACGTTCGGCCTGGTGTAGGAGCCGATCAGCCTGGTGTTGCAGGTGTAGCCCTCGGCCGCGCGCCCGCTCTCGTGGTCCGCGCGCGGGACACGCCCCTGGATGTCGGTCTCCGGGCGGGATCCAGGCCCGCACTTCGCTTCGGGGGTCGCGAGCAGTGGCGGCTCCGCACGGTGGATGGCGCGGACAGGCGGGACGTCGATCGGGTTCGAGGGACTCCCGGCCGCCCCCTGAAGCGCCTCCAGCTCGACCTTGCCGGGGTGGTCGGCCTGGGCCACGGCGACCGGTCCCAGCGACAGCAGGCATGCGAGCAACAAGGGACAGCGCATGCTCCTCACCTCCGCTGCTAAGCCTAGGCGAGGAACGCGGCAACGGTCGCAGTTGCGCGTTCCGGCTCCTGGTCGAAGACGAAGTGGCCAGCCCCTTCGAGCGCAACGAGCTCAGACCCGGGGATCTCGCGCTCGAAGCGCTTTGCACCGCCGATCGGCGCGAACTTGTCCTCGGCGCCCCACAAGAGCAGCGCCGGGACGTCGAGTGCTCCGAGCTTGCCCTCGTAGGGCGCCAGCTTCGAGAAGTCCATCGAGCGGTAGAACTCGAGCGTCGCCTGACGCCCCCGGCCGGACTCGAAGGGGCGCCAGTAGGCGTCGATCTGCTCGTCGGCGAACGGCGCGCCATCGGCCCTCAGCAGGCCGGCGAAGCCATCGCGATCGATCGCAGCCATGATCGCTTCACCTTCGTCACCGCGAATCATCTCCGCCATCCCGTGCCAGCGGCCGTCGGCAAAGAAGCCCGTGTCGCTGATCACCAGGGCGGAAACAAGATCCGGATGCTCGCAAGCCCATGCCAGCCCGATGAAGCCGCCCCAGTCGTGCACCACCACCGCCACTCGGCCGAGGTCAAGCTCCGAGTGAAGGCGTGAGACCGCCTCCAGGTTGCGCTCGAAAGTGGCGGGCCCCGGGTCGTCGGAATCGCCGAGGCAGTAGAGGTCCGGCGCGACGCAGCGGCGTCCCGCACCGGCCAGTGCCGCCATCAAGGGCTCCCACATCAGCGAGCTTTCGGGGAAGCCATGCAGCAGGAGCACGGGGTCGCCGCTCGGCTCGCCCTCCGGATCGATCTCGCGATAGACGAGTCCCGCTGCCCGCTGGAGCGCCTCGCCCATCAGTCCTCGAAGCGCACGGCGCTGGCGGGCACCCACCAATGCTCGGCCTCGGCCTCGCCCCGGCCACCGGTGGCGGGCGTGCCGCGGCTCGCGCGGATCTCCGCACCCCCGCCGGCTTCCTCGAGCGCCTTCAACGCGAGCTCGCGGGCCTCCGCCTTCCCGGCGCCCGCGTTGCGCAAGCCTCTCAGGACCCGGTTTTGGTTCACGGCGAACTGCTGGTCGGGCCCCGTCACGCCCATCCGGGTCACGTTCGCGGGGTCGGTTACCAGCTGCACTGCCTGCCTGACATCGGCCATGAGCCCACAGCCTACGCAGCCCCGGGCCACCGGAATCCCCAGCTACTCTTGCCCTCTCCCTGGCGCCTTGGCGGAGTGGTTACGCAGCGGCCTGCAAAGCCGTTTACGCCGGTTCGATTCCGGCAGGCGCCTTACCCAAGAACCCTCACCGATGGCGGCACATTCTCGTGTGCGAATGGTCGCGCGCACCTTCGCCGACACTTCGGATCGCGCTCAACTCTCGGCTACAGCCCGCCGACGAAGCTCACGAGCTCCGGCACGATCCGTTCGTGGGCGTCCTCTTGGAGGTAGTGCCCGGCGTCGTCGAGCTTGACCACACGCGCCTCGGGGAAGGTGTCGAGCCAGAGCGTGTCGAGGTAAGTGGGGAGGAAGGCGATGTCCTTCATCGCCCACATGATCTGGACCGGCTTCGAGCGAAAGTGCTGCTTCATGCCCACCTCGATCTCGGTCGTCATCGCGACGACGGGCCCCTCTCCGGTAACGGGGATCTCGCGCGGGAAGACGAGGATCGGCGTCCGCTCCGACCAGCCCTGATGCACGTCCCGGTAGGCGCGCTTCACGGTCGGCGTTAGGCGCTCACGATGGACGACTCCCTGTCCGAAGAGGAAGCCGCGCTTGAACGCGTCGAGGCCCTTCACCATGACTTCGCCGAGACCCGGGGTACGGAAGAGGTGAAGCGGGAGCGGCAACGGGACCCTGCTCTTGCCTTCGGGCAGCGCCTCCGGCCGGAACCCGTGGGCGTAGGTGTTGAGGATGAAGAGGCCGGCGACCCGTTCCGGGTGCCGCGTCGCCCAGTAAAGGCCGATGGGGCCGCCCCAATCCTGCGGGACGACGGTCGCGCCGCCGAGATCGAGCGATTCGAGCAGCGCCTCGAGGCGCTGCGCATGCCGGGGGACCCGATAAAGCTCGGGATCGCTCGGCTTCTCGGAGCGCCCGAAGCCAAGGTGGTCGGGGACGATTGCCCGGTGGCCGGCCTCGACCAGGGCAGGGATGAAGTTCCGATACAGATAGCCCCAGGTCGGGTTGCCGTGCACCATCACCACCGGTCGTCCGTCGCGCGGGCCCTGGTCGACGTAGTGCATGCGACCGTCGGGGGAGTCGAACCAATTCGGCTCATATGGCCAGGTGCCGTCGAAGGTCCAGTCCGCGACTTTGGTCACGACGACATCGTAGTCTCAGCGATCGGATCCCGCCTGCCTGGTTTCGACATCGCCGATCATCCGACCGCGCCCTGGATCTACGCCGCTGAGGACCTGGGCTGAACGCCCGGGCTGCTTCTCCTCGGTTCCTCATCGCAGGGGGTTCGAGAAGACGGAGCCAGGCCGCCGATCCGGGCGATCCGCTACAACAGTCAGAGCCACACAGACAGATGCCGCCTCAACCCTTGGGGAGTTGATCGATGTTCTTCCGTCAGTTCCTGAACGACGAAACCGCCTGCGCCTCTTACCTCTTCGGCTGCAACACCGCCGGTCGGCTTGCCGTCGTCGACGCGCATGCCGATCTGGTCGACGCCTACGTCTCGGCGGCCGAAGCGCAGAGCTCCGAGATCGCTGCCGCGATCGAGACTCACGTCCAGGCCGATCACGTCTCGGGCCTGCCCGAGCTGGTTGAGCGCACGGGCGCCACCGCCTACCTACCGGAGGGCGCAGGGGTGGACTTCGACCACCGGGCGCTAGCCGACGGCGAGCTCGTCGAGCTGGGCAACACGGTGATCCAGGCGATCGCCACGCCGGGCCATGCCACCGCCCACCACGCCTATGTGGTGACGGATCACCGGCGCGGCGAGGAGCCCTGGATGGCGCTCACCGGGGACGCCCTCCTCGTCGGCGACGCCGGCCGGCCCGACCTTCATGCGCATGGGGACCAGACCGCGGAGGAGATGGCGCGGCTCCTGTACCGCTCCGTGACCGACCGCTTGATGGCGCTCCCGGATCATCTGCTGCTCTACCCGGCGCATTATTCGGGCTCGGTCTGCGGGCGCGGGCTCTCGGGGAACCCCGCCTCGACGATCGGCTTCGAGCGGCGCAACAATCCGGCGCTCGGCTATGAGACCGAGGACGCGTTCGTAGCGGCGCTGATCGAAGACATCCCGCCGGCGCCTCCCCGCCAGGCCGAGATCGTCGCCGCGAACCGCGCCGGCGCCCGCTCGCCGACCGGTTGACCCGCCCCAGCGTCGAGCTGGGCCTGCGCGAGAACGCCGCCCAGTTCTCGCTCCTTGTCGCCCTCAACGCCCTGGTTGGGGCAATGGTCGGCCTCGAGCGCTCGACCCTGCCGTTGATCGGCGAGGACAGCTTCGGGCTCAGCTCCACCGCGGCGGTCCTCTCATTCATCGTCGCTTTCGGACTCGCGAAGTCGTTTACCAACCTGGCTGCCGGGGCACTCGCCCAGCGCGCCGGCCGGAGACGGCTCCTGATCCTTGGCTGGGCCCTCGCGCTCCCAGTGCCGGTGTTGATCGCCGTGGCGCCGAGCTGGGGCTGGATCGTCGCGGCGAACGTCTTCCTCGGCGTCAACCA
>JALZKA010000113.1 GCA_030859475.1 Actinomycetota bacterium | reverse complement strand
CGCCCGTTCTGCCCTCCCAGCCTTGCGCCGAAGTTGTCGTGCGCATGGAAGAGGGTCACGACGTCCAGGACGGGCTCGATCAGGCGCATGAGCGAGGTGTGGCGGCGTTCGGCGATCACGTGCGCGTGGCCAAGGTCGAGGCAGAGGCCGAGAGCCGCCGATCCCACCCGTCGCACCACAGCCCTCAAGTTCGCCGGCGTGGCCGAGATCGTTTCGGCCCCCGGATAGAGGGGCGCCAGGTTCTCGATCGCCAGCGTCTGCCCCAGGCGGCCGCAGCGCATCGCCGCTCGGCGCAGGGAGATCTCCTCATAGCGGCAGGCGTCGCGCGTGTGCGGCTCGTCGGCGATCGCCAGGGCGTGATAGACGACCTGGGCGGCGCCGACCTCGGCCGCATACTCGATCAGGCCGTCCATCGCCCGGTCGCCCGCTGCCGTCCCCAGGCGGACACCGGGCGGGGCGTGGATCACGCACCCCAGCGTGGTCGTGTCCAGCGCGGTGCGCGTCGCGCCGGCGTGCCGGGTGATCAGGCGCGAGTCGAAAAGCACGCTGACGGGCGGTGCGTCGATCTGGACGTGGGCGAAGCCGGCGGCTTCGTATGACTTCAGCACGTGGGCCGAAGGCCACCACTCGTGGGGAACGGTCAGGCCCAGGCGACCGGAGAGGCCAGCGGCGCCGCTGGCATGTGCCCCCTTGGCCTTCGCGGCTCCGATCGCCATCGCACGCGGACTTTCGCCGCAAATAGCCGGAATCTGGTGAACGGCGCGTTACCAGGGCGTGAAGAACCTGAATCCAGGCACGGTTTAGCAAGCGCTATCCGCATCATCTGCCACACTCGACGATGACTCAAACGATGCTCTGCGCCGCGATCGACATCGGCTCGAACACAACGCGCGTGCTCGTCGCCGAACCGCAGGACGGCCAGCTTCGCAAGGTCATGGAGCAGCGGGCCTACACGCAGATCGGCGCCGACACGAAGCGCGGCGGCGCGATCTCCGCCGAGAAGATCGACGAGGTCGCGGAGGTCGTCGCGACGCAGGTTCGCCTTGCCGAGGAGCTTGGCGCCGAGGCGATTCGCGTGGTCGCCACAGCCGCGATCCGAGAGGCGGAGAACCGCAAGAAGGTCGTCAAGAAGATCAGCAAGACCGCGGGCGTCCACGTCGATGTCCTGTCCTCCAAGCAGGAAGGCCACCTCGCCTTCGTCGGTGCGACCAAGACGCTCGGCCACCCGGTCGGGGGCGAGATCGGCGTCGTCGACATCGGGGGCGGTTCGTCGGAGATCGTCGTCGGCAGCATCTCTGAAGGCAGCGAGTGGGTTCGCTCGTTCAAGATCGGCTCCGGGCATTTGAGCCAGGAGTACCTGCAGTCGGATCCGCCTTCGGCCGGTGAGATCCGCAAGCTCCGCGACCACATCGACGACTTCTTCGAGGGGATCGAGGTCCCGAAGCCGGACCAGGCTGTGGCCGTCGGCGGCAGCGCGACCTCCCTGCGCACCCTGGTCGGCTCGATCCTCGAGTACGAAACGCTCGAGCGGGGAGTGCGCGTGCTCGCGAGCGACCCGATCGACGACGTCGCGAAGCGTTTCGAGCTCGATCCACGCCGGGTGAGGATCTTGCCGGCCGGCGTGCTCTTGCTGGAGAAGTTCACCGAGCTCCTGGGCCAGCCCCTCCAGATCGGAAAGGGCGGCCTGCGCGAGGGCGTCATCCTGGAACTCCTGAACGGCGCTTCCAACGGCGCCTCGACCGAGAAGCTCGCGGCTTAGCACCTCGGCGGCCTACCCTCGACGAGCCATGGCGAAAGCGCGTGAAGTCCCGGGGATCCACGGCGAGCTTCCTTATGCGGCCGCGGCAGCACGGGTCGTGGGCGTGCGTGCCGCCGAGGTCGCAGAGTTCTCGGGGGACGTGCTCGACCTGGCCGAGATCGAGCACGTGCACGCGATGCGTGTCGCGACGCGAAGGCTGCGCGCCGCCCTGGAGGCCTTCAAGCCCTGCTTTCCGAAAGCCGAGTACCGCGCCGCGCTCCGGGAGGTCAAGGCGGTCGCTGATGCCTTGGGCGAGCGCCGGGATCGCGACGTTGCGATAGCGGCGCTGGAGGCTTTCGCCGGCGACGTGACGGCCGCCGAGCGTCCGGGGATCGAGTCGTTGATCGCCGCCCTGGCAGCGGAGCAGCGCCAAGCCAATGAGAACCTTCGAGCGTTTGTGGACGAGGACCGGTTGCGGGCGCTGGGGGGTCGGCTGGCCTCATTGGTGAGCGCGGCCGAGCGGAAGGCAGCCAAGGCGTGAAGGCCAGAAAGGTCAAGGGCCTTAACCCGCGGGCGCCGCTGGCCGAGAACTCCGCTTCGATCATTCGCGTTCGGCTGGCTGAGCTGCGGAGCTTCATTCCCGGTGCCTTGCGCGAGGAGGCAGTCGAAGAGCAACACCACATGCGCATCGCCGCCAAGCGCCTGCGCTACATCCTGGAGATCACCGAGTCGTGCTTCGGGCCGGATGTCGTGGTTGCTCGCCGGCGGACCCGGGATCTGCAAGGCATCCTGGGGGACCTGCACGACTGCGACGTGATGCTCCCCCGGGTCGGGGAGCACAGGGCAAGGTCGCGGGCTGCGGATCCGGCCACAATCCCCGGGCTCGATGCGCTGGCCACGCATCTGCGTCAGCGCCGCCGTCAACTCTTCGGCCAGTTCCGTGAGTTCTGGCTGGAGCAGGAGCGCGAAGGCATCTGGGAACGGCTCGAGCGGACCACCGCGCCGTAGAAGCGCGTCGTTCACCGACCCTTCACCGCCACTTCCCAGCTTGATAACGAGGGCGGGCAGTCGCGACGGGATCATCCTCTATCGAATACGTCAAGCAACGCAGAGGGAGCAACGATGATTCCCAGGATCGGACAAGACGGGGCCAGAGCTGACATGCACTGTCACTCGACCGCCTCGCAGATCGCCAAGCTCGCGATTCAGCGCAGCGTCGGGCTGCCGGAGTGCGCCACGCCTCCTGAGGAGGTCTACGAGCTCGCCAAATCGCGCGGCATGGACTTCGTGACGATCACCGACCACGACACGATCGATGGGTGTCTCGAGATCGCGGACCGGGCGGATGTGTTCATCTCCGAGGAGCTCACGACCTGGTTCAAAGACGAGCCGCAGGCAGTGCACGTCCTCGTCTACGGAATCGCGCCCGACGACCACGACTACCTACAGGACCATGCCCGCGACCTGGAGGCCTGCGCCGCTTACCTGCTCGAAAGGGATCTGACTTGCGCGCTGGCGCACCCCTTCTTCGCGGTGGCTGCGCCGCTGGAGCCTCGACACCGGCGCCGCCTGGCGGAGCTCTTCGGCGTCTGGGAGGTTCGCAACGGCTCGCGGGCCAGCGAGCTCAACATGCCGGCGGCGGTCTACATCGAGACACACGGCGGTACTGGAATCGGCGGATCCGACGACCACGCAGGCGTCGACATCGGGCGGACCTACACGCAAACCCCGTCCGCATCGTCGCCTGAAGAGTTTCTGACGCACGTCCGGGAGGGCCAGGCAGAGGCCCGCGGCAGCCAGGGCTCGGCCGCCAAATGGGCACACGCCGCCATCGCGATCGCGATCCGCAGCCTGGCGAGGGAGGACCTGGAGGGCCTCGCCGACGACGTTGACCCCGTCGCGCTTCTCGAGATCGCCGAGCGGGTCGTAGCCGACGGCGCCGAGCGTGGAGGGCGGGCACGCGCCCACCTCGGGGGCGCCGAGACCGCGGCGGTCCTACGCGCCTGGCTGGCCTCGGTTGAGCTTCCCGCCGAACCGCGGAAGCTGCTCGAGATCCTGCAAGCGGAAGAGTTCAGCCATGCGCAGCTTCACCGGCGGGCCAAGCGCAGCCATGAGCGGCAGCTCACTGGCGCCGTCGCGGCGATCACGCTCGCCGCGAAGCGCCGCGAGGGGTACGGCGACGCCGCCCGCGCGCTGTTCGAGGCGGTGATCCCGGCGGTGCCGTACGCGCCCGCGATCTCGATCCTGGGCAGCGAGAAGGCGAAGCTCAACCGGCGTGAGGGCGAGCCCAGGCGGGTGGCGCTGATGGTCGACGCGATCAGCTCGATGCATGGCGTCAGCCACACCGTCGAGCGCATCCGTGAGCACGAAGTGCCCGGCTATGAGGTCGAGGTGATCGGCACCGATCCACGGGTGGACCGCAGGCTCCCCGCTGTTTGCGAGGTGGAGATTCCCTTCTACGAAGGGATGAAGATCGGGGTTCCCAGCGTCCCCGAGCTGGTCGAGACCCTGGCCGAAGGACACTACGATCTGGTGCATCTGACTTCGCCGGGGCCCGCCGGGATCGCCGCGGCGCTGATGGCCAGGATCGGCGGCCTGCCGCTGATCGGCAGCTACCACACCGAGCTGTCTGCCTACGTTGGCCTGCGCAGCTCCGACCCGGTGTTGGAAGCGGGAATGAGGGTCGTGGTTTCCGCCTTCTACAAGCAATGCGACACCGTCCTCTCACCGAGTCCGGCAAGCGACGATTCGCTGCTGGCGATGGGAATCGAAGGCGATCGGGTCGCGCGCTGGATTCGTGGCGTGGACCTCGGTCTGTTCGACCCGCTGAATGCGGACCCGGATCGATTTCCGGGTGAGATCAAGGTCCTCTATTCGGGTCGCATGACGAAGGAGAAGGGCGTCGACCTGCTCGCCGACTCGTTCCTGAAGGCCCATGAGCGTGACCCGCGCCTGCATCTGCTGCTGGCGGGCGGGGGGCCCGAGGAAGAGGGGCTGCGGGTCCGCTTGGGCGATGCGGCGACGTTCCTTGGCTGGTTGGGCCGCGAGGAGCTGGCGCGAGCCTATGCCAGCGCGGACATCTTCCTGTTTTGCTCTCGCACCGACACCTACGGTCAGGTGATCGCCGAAGCGCAGGCATCCGGGTTGCCCGTCGTCGCCGTCGCCGCCGGAGGCCCGCTTTCGCTGATTCGCGACCGCGACACCGGCTGGCTGGTTCCGGATGAGCCCGGCGCGATCGCGTCGGCCGTCACCCAGCTGGCGGCCTCGCCCTTCCTGCGCGAGCGATTGGCGCGTGCGGCGGTGACTCAGGTGCGCGGCCGGACCTGGGAGGCGGCTCTGGATCAGCTCGCCACCGGCTACGACCGGGTCCTCGGCGCCCGGCTGGAGGGCGGCCCGGCGCTGGGCGGCGATCCCGCCTCACGGGCCCCGGTGGCCCGCGCCGCCTGACCGATCGCACCCCGTGGTAACCAACCGTTCACGGGCGCGGATCGGAACGCCTCTACGATTGGGGTGAGGTATGGATCCCATCGAGGCAAGCGCCGACACTCAGGAGAGTGCGGATACGGCGGAGCTCGAGGTCGTCAGGCAAAACGCCGACGACGCGGTCGGGGGCGCGCAGCCCGATCTGGCGGATCCGTCCCTCTACTTCAATCGCGAGCTTTCCTGGCTCGATTTCAACGACCGGGTGCTGCAGCTGGCGGAGGACCCCACCGTGCCGCTGTTGGAGCGGATCAAGTTCTGCGCGATCTGGGAGTCGAACCTGGACGAATTCTTCATGGTCCGCGTCGCGAACCTGGAGGCCAAGATCGAAGCGGGCCGGGACGCGCGTGGCCCGGACTGCCTCAGCCCCGCCGATCAGGTCGCCGCGATCCACGAGTTGGTCGATAGGCAAAGGGGTCGGGTCAGCGCGTGCGTCAAGCAGTTGCGCGGCGAATTGGGGGAGCATGGCGTCCGGATCCTGACGATCGAAGAGGCCACCGCGGTGCAGATAAAGGATCTTTCCCGGGTCTTCCAGAGCACTGTCTTCCCCGCCCTGACCCCGCTGGTGATCGGCCTCGGCAGGCCTTTCCCCTACATCTCGAACCTTTCGCTCAGCCTGGCGGTGCGCCTGCACGACCCGGAGCGGGACGTGGAGGTCCTGGCACGGGTGAAGGTGCCGAAGGAGCTCCTCGGCCGCTTCTTGGCGGTTGGCGACGAGGGGGCGCTGCTGGTTCCGCTCGACGGCCTCATCGCCGCGAATCTGCAGTCGCTTTTTCCCGGGATGGAGGTAGTGGACTACTCGTTCTTCCGCGTCACCCGCGACACCGACTACGACGTCTCCGACGAGACGGACGACGTGATGCGCGCGGTCGAGGAAGAGTTGCGGAGGCGGCGCTTCGGGGAGGTCGTGCGACTCGAGGTGGAGGCCGGGATGAATCCCGACCTGCGCGCGAAGCTGGTCGCGGCTATGGGCCTCGAGGAGCGCGAGGTCTTCGAGGTCGCGGGCCTTCTGGATCTGACCGACCTGTGGGACATCCACGGCATGCCCGGCCTGGATGACGAGCTCCGCGACCCGCCGCACACCCCTGTGACGCAGCAGCGGCTCCGCAGCAAGGAGGGTGATGAGCCGGACATCTTCGCTGCGATGCGCGACGGCGACATCCTCGTCCACCACCCTTACGACTCGTTCTCGACCTCAGTCGAGCGCTTCATCAAGCAGTCGGCGACCGATCCCGACGTGCTGGCGATCAAGCAGACGGTTTACCGGACATCGGCCGACTCGCCCTTGGTGCCGTCGCTGATCGCCGCGGCCGAGCGCGGCAAGCAGGCGGTGTGCCTGGTGGAGCTCCAGGCGCGCTTCGACGAGCGGGCGAATATCACCTGGGCGAAGAAGCTGGAGCAGGCCGGTGTCCACGTCGTCTATGGCATCCCTGCCTTGAAGACCCACGTGAAGTGCATCCTGGTGGTGCGCCGTGAAGGGGACGGGGTGCGCCACTACGCCCATATCGGGACCGGCAACTACAACCCGAAGACCGCGCGCATCTACACGGACCTGGGCCTGTTCACCTGTGACGAGGAGCTGGGC
>JALZKA010000028.1 GCA_030859475.1 Actinomycetota bacterium | reverse complement strand
TCGGCGCCCTGTTGCTGATCGCGGTCCTGGCCGCCGTGATCGCAGGCGTCGTGCTGCTCGTAACCGACGCGGGCCAGGACACGGATCTGGGTCAGATCATCTCCGATGAGATCGACCAACAGATCGACAACCTGCGCGACTTCATCAGCGAGCAGACGCGGTAAGCGCGTAGGCAGCCGCCCTAGGCGTCCCACGGCGCGGCGCCCGCGAGGCCCGCGCGATGATAGTCCCCGAAGCGTCCCGCCCGGATCGCTCCACGGGCGCCTGCCATCAGCCGTTCCAGGTAGACCAGGTTGTGCACGCTCAAGAGCCGCAGCGCGGTCAGCTCTCCTGCACGCGCCAGGTAATGGAGGTAGGCGCGGGAATGCCGTGTGCATGCCGCGCACGGGCAGCCCGCGACGAGGGGGTCCTCGTCCGCTTCGAGCGAACGATCCTTGACGTTGATGCGAAAGCGCTGATCAGGCAGCGGGGCGAGCGCGACTCCGTGGCGGCCCAGCCGGGTTGGTACCGCGCAGTCGAACAGGTCAAGCCCGAGCGCGATCCCGTCCAGGAGGTCATCCGGCTCCCCGATGCCCAGCAGGTGCTTCGGCGCCTCGACCGGGAGGAGGGGAGCCGTGAAGCCGAGGACGGCGCGCATCTCATCCTTGTCCTGCCCGAGCGTCCCACCGATCGAGATGCCGTCGACCGCCGCCGCCACCACCCGTTGGACCGACGAGCGCCGCAGATCCTCATGCGTGCCGCCCTGGACGATGCCGAACAGGGCTTGGCCCCCCGGGCCGTGCGCGTCGTGCCAGCGCGTGGAGCGATCGAGCCACCGGTGCGTGCGCTCGGTGGAGCGCGCGGTGTAGTCGTAGCCGGCATGAAACGGCGTGCACTCGTCGAAGGCCAGGGCGATGTCCGATCCCAGCGCCGCCTGCACCCGCATCGACTCCTCCGGGCCCATGAACTTCTCGACCCCGTCGAGGTAGGAGCGAAACCGGACTCCCTCCTCCGCGATCTCCAGGATCGAGCCGTGGCTGCCCGCCGCTCCGCGCCTCCCCTTGACCTCGTCGGCGACGCTTCCGTGAGCCAGCGAGAAGATCTGAAAGCCGCCGGAATCGGTGATGATCGCCCCGTCCCAGTTCATGAACCGGTGCAGCCCGCCCAGCTCGGCGATGCGGTCGTGCCCCGGCCGCAGGAACAGGTGGAACGTGTTGCCCAAGATCATCCGGTAGCCCAGCCCCGCGACCTCGTCGGTATCGAGGCCGCGCACGGCCGCGGTGGTGGCCAGCGGGACGAACGCCGGGGTATCGACTTCTCCGTTCGCCACCGCGAGCCGGCCCGCGCGCGCCGCGCCCTCCCTTGCATCGATCCGGAACTGAAGTCGATCGGCGTCGGCGCGCATCCGCGGCGTCAGCTCGCAAGGAGGGAACGGCCGGTCATCTGCGCGGGCCGGACGATGCCGAGCAACTCCAGGACGGTGGGCGCGACGTCGGCCAGGATGCCGCCGTCGGTGAGCTCCAGGCCCTGGGCGGTGACGATGAACGGCACCGGATTGGTGCTGTGGGCGGTGTTGGGCGAGCCATCCGGCTCCAACATCTGGTCGGCGTTGCCGTGGTCCGCGGTCGCGATCAACGCGCCCCCGCTGGCGTGCACCGCTTGCACCACCCGTCCGAGGCACTCGTCGACCTCCTCGATGGCGGCCACCGCCGCGGGGATGACACCGGTGTGGCCGACCATGTCGGGGTTGGCGAAGTTGAGGATCCCGAAGCGGGTGGGTGCTTCCCGCCAGCCGTCGATAAACGCCTGCGCGGCGGCGGCGGCGTTCATCTCCGGCTTCAAGTCGTAGGTCGCGACGTCTCGGGGCGAGGGCACCAGTCGCCGCTCCTCTCCCTCCCACTCCCGCTCACGCCCGCCGTTGAAGAAGTAGGTGACGTGGGCGTACTTCTCCGTTTCCGCGACGTGGATCTGGCGCACCCCCTCGCCGGCCAGGACTTCGGTCAGGGTTATGCCGGGAACCTCCGGAGGGAACGCGGCCGGGTACGGCCAGCCCTCCCGGTGCTCGGTCAATGTGGTGAGTGCGACCAGTGGCCGCCCCGGATGCGCGAACTCGTCGAAGCCGGGGTCGGCCAGCGCCCGGTCCATCTGCCGCGCCCGGTCGGGGCGGAAGTTGAAGTGGACGACCGCGTCGCCATCAGCCATCCCGTCGTAGTCGCCGATCACGGTCGGGCGTACGAACTCGTCGGTCTCGCCGCCGGCGTGCGCGGCGCGGACCGCTTCCAGGGCGGACGTGGCGCTCAGGCCCCGCCCGTAGGCGATCGCGTCGTAGGCCAGCTTGGTGCGCTCCCAGCGCCGGTCACGATCCATGCCGAAGTAGCGCCCGCTCACGGTGGCAACCCGCCCGGCCTGGCGGAGCCAGCGCTCGAGCTCATCGAGGTATCCGAGCGACGAGAGCGGCAGGGTGTCGCGGCCGTCGGTGAACGCGTGAACCACCGGATCCGGCACGCCCTCCTGGGCCGTAAGCTCGACCAGGGCCTCGATGTGCTCCCAGCCGGAATGGACCCCTCCGTCCGAGACCAGGCCCAGCAGATGGAGCCGGCCTCGCGGCGACGAGCGGGCGGCGGCGCAAGCCGCCAGGAGCGCTTCGTTCTCGAAGAACGAGCCGTCTGCCACGGCGTCGTCGATCCTCGCCAGGTCCTGTTTCACCACTGCGCCCGCGCCCAGGTTGATGTGGCCAACCTCGGAGTTGCCCATCTGGCCGTCGGGCAGGCCGACATCCCGCCCTGAAGCCGAGAGCCGGGTGTGGGCGCAGGTCTGCCAGAGCTGGTCGAACACGGGCGTCGACGCAAGCGACACGGCGTTGCCGGGACCGGCCGGGGCCAACCCCCAGCCATCCAGGATCACCAGCGCCAGCGAGGGAACCGGCGTGCGGGCTGGGCCCGGGCTCAGCGTCATGCTGCCCGGGCGATGGCCAGGAAGTCGCCGGGATCCAGCGACGCGCCACCCACCAGGGCCCCGTCGATCTCTGCCGGTGCCAGCAGTTCGGCCGCGTTGCCGGGCTTCACGGAGCCGCCGTACAGGATCCGGACCTCCGCAGCGGCCGCTTCGGCACGCTCGGCGATCAGGGTTCGGATGAAGGCGATCGCCTCCTCGGCCTGCCGGGCGGTTGCAGTCTTCCCGGTGCCGATCGCCCAGATGGGCTCGTAGGCGATCACGACGCCGGCGAGGCGGTCGTCACTGACATCGGCGAGGTCCGCGGCGACCTGGCGCTCGAGGACCGCGTTCGTCTCCCCCGCCTCCCGTTCCGCGTCGGATTCGCCAACGCAGAGGATCGGCTCCAACCCGGCGTCAAGGGCGGCGGGAACCTTGCGGGCCAGAGCATCGTCCGTCTCCGCGAAGTGGGCCCGGCGCTCGGAATGGCCCAGGATCACGGCCCGGACCCCGAGCGTGGCCAGCATCGGGGCGGAGACCTCGCCGGTGAAGGCACCCGTCTCGGCCTCGTGCATGTTCTGGGCACCGACCCGCACAACGCTGTCACGACAACGCTCGACCGCGGCATCGAGCGCTGTGAATGGCGGGCAGACCACCACGTCACGATCCACGAGGTCAGCGGCCTGTTCCAGGAAACGGTCCAGAAAGGAGCCCGCCTCCTCGACCGTCTTTTGCATCTTCCAGTTGGCGGCCAGGTATGGCCTGCGTGTGATCAGGGTGATGCCCCCTTCCGCAGATCAACCACTTCCAAGAGCTTCGGAAGCGCAACGATCTCTGGGTCCCCGGTGTACAGGGGAGCATCGTGCCGAAGCGCGGTCGCAACGGCGAACGCATCCGCGTAGGAAAGGCGATGATGCGCCTTGATAAGAGCTGCCGCTCCGGTCAGCGCCCAATCAGGCTCCTCGGCGTTCACGAGGCTGCGCAAGCCTCGAACAACGTGGCGTGCGGCGACATCTCCGTCTCTGCGCGCAACCTTGTATAGAACTTCTCCGAGGTTAACGTCGGACACGATTGCGTCGCGCGCACGAATGGCGCGTTCAACGGTCGGGGCAGAAGGTTCGTCTTGTAGATAAGCGACCAGGGCCCATGCGTCGAGAACGGTCGTCAACGAAGACCTTCTCGGTCCTCGGCCTCGATCTCTTCCCGGTGCTCTCGCTCGAGTTCCGCCAGCAGGTCCGTTTCTGAATTGCGGAGCGCCCCACGAAGGCTTTCGTTCGGCCCAACCTTGTGAATCGCTACGAAGCCGTCGCCCTCCTCGACGGTGACTTCATCTCCCGGCTGGATTCCAAGCCGCTCCCGAATGCGCTTCGGCACCACCACCTGGCCTTTCGCCCCGACCTTGTGAGTCATACCAATCAGTATAACTGGACTAAGGGCGCGCAAGAACGGTGACGCCAGGCAGCTCCTTGCCCTCCAGCAGCTCCAGCGAGGCACCGCCCCCGGTAGAAAGCCAGTCAACGTGGTCTGCGAGGCCGAAGGCAACCAGAGCGGCCGCCGAGTCGCCGCCGCCCACGATCGTCTTGCCCTGCGCGGCGGCGACGGCCTCCGCCACGCCCTTGGTGCCCGCCGCGAACGGCTCCAGCTCGAACGCCCCCATCGGCCCATTCCAAAGCACCGTCCCCGCTTCCACGATCGTCTCGGCGTAGGCGGCCGTGGTGCGCGGTCCGACGTCAAGGCCCATCCAGCCGTCCGGCACCTGGATGCCGTCCAGATGGCGACGCTCGGTGCCGGCGTCGAACGAGCGGCCAAGGATCAGGTCAACCGGCAGCAGCAACTCGCACTCGGAGCTCTCGGCCCGGTGCAACGCGTCCCGCGCCAGCTCGACACCGGCTGCCTCGACCAGGGAATCGCCGGTCGCGACCCCCTGCGCCCGGAAGAAGCTGAAGCACATCGCGCCGCCGATCAGGATCGAGTCGGCAACCTCGAGGAAACGGGCCAGCACGCCGACCTTGTCGGAGACCTTGGCGCCGCCCAGAATGACGACGAACGGTCGCGCCGGATCGTCGCGAACCTGGGTCAACTCCTCGAGCTCGCGCTCCAGCAGGAGCCCCGCGTAGCCGGGGAGCAGACGGGCGACCCCCTCGGTGGTGGCATGGGCGCGATGGGCCGCCCCGAACGCGTCGTTCACGTAAAGGTCGGCGAGCTCGGCCAGGGCGGCGGCAAGCGCCGGATCGTTGGCGGTCTCGCCCGGCTCGAACCGGCTGTTCTCCAAGAGGAGCACCCCTCCCGGGCTCAGGGCCTCGGCCCGCGCCCGGACCTCGTCGCCGACGACGCCCGGTGCCAGCTCGACCGGCGCTTCCAGCAGTTCCGCCAGCCGGGCGGCGACGGGGGCCAGCGAGAGGGAGGGATCCCAACCTTCCGGCCTGCCCAGATGGGAGACGAGGACCACCGCTGCGCCCCCCTCGAGCAGCAGCCGAATGGTCGGCAGCGCGGCGCACAGGCGGGTGTCGTCGGCAACCTTGCCGTCCGCCAGCGGGACGTTCAGGTCCGCGCGGACAAGAACGCGGCGGCCCTCGAAAGGAGCGTCGCAAACGCCGGCCCAGCCGGCGGTCACGAAAGCAGCTTCGTTGCCAGCTCCACCACCCGGTTCGAGTAGCCCCACTCGTTGTCGTACCACGACACCGCCTTGACCATCCGGCCCTCCATGACCATGGTCTGCGGGGCGTCGAAGATCGACGAGTGCGGGTCCTTGACGATGTCGGTGGAAACGATTGGATCCTCGGTGTAGGAAAGGATCCCGGCAAGCGGGCCGTCCGCCGCGGCTTTCACCGCGGCGTTCACCTCCTCCGCCGTGGTCTCGCGCGAGACCTGGCAGACCAAGTCGACGACCGATCCGGTCGCGACGGGCGCCCGCATCGCGAAGCCGTTCAGCTTGCCCGCCAGCTCCGGCAGGACCAGACCGACGGCCTTGGCGGCGCCGGTCGTCGTCGGGATCAGGTTGAGGGCGGCCGCCCGGGCGCGGCGGAGGTCGGAGTGCGGCATGTCCTGAAGGCGCTGATCGGCCGTGTAGGCGTGGATGGTCGTCATCAGCCCGTGATCGATGCCGACGGCTTCGTGGAGCACCTTGGCGAGCGGCGCCAGGCAGTTGGTGGTGCACGACGCGTTCGAGATGATGTGGTGGTTGGCGGGGTCGTAGTCGCGCTCGAAGTTGACGCCCAGGGCGACGGTCACGTCCGGGTCGGTTGCGGGGGCCGAGATGATCACCTTCTTGGCACCGGCCTGGATGTGCTTCTCTGCGTCCGGGCGCTTGGTGAACAGCCCGGTCGACTCGACCACGACATCCACGCCCAGATCGCCCCACGGCAGCGCGGCGGGGTCACGCTCTTCGAGGATCGTGATCTCCTCCCCGTCGACGGAGACCTTGCCGCTGCGCTCCGCGACCTCGCCGGGGAAGCGGCCCAGGATCGAGTCGTACTTGAGCAAATGCGCGAGGGTGGCGTTGTCGGTGATGTCGTTGATCGCCACGATGTCGAGCTCGGCGCCCGATTCATACGCAGCCCGGAAGAGGTTGCGACCGATCCGGCCGAAGCCGTTGATTCCGACCTTGACTGGGGCCATTTGCTTGGGGTCCTCCTTGGTTGTCTTGAAGCGTGAGGCGAGTGCGAGGAGCCTAGAGAATTGATTCGAGCTAGCCGCGTGGGGTCCAGCGAAACCATCGCAGAGCGACGAGCAGGCCGGCGACGCCCCAGGCGGCCACGATCGCCAGGTTCCCGAGTTCGATGCCCGCGCCGGCGGTCGCCGGGTCGAATGCGGCGAAGAAAGACTCGAAGAAGTGGCGGATCGGGAACAGCTCTGAGAAGCGGAGCACGCCATCTGGCAACTCGGTGTCCGGGATGAAGACGCCCGACAGGAAGTAGAGCGGCAGCACGGCGACGTTGGTGATCGGCGGCCCTGCATCCTCGGTGGGGATCGCCGCCGTCAACGCGAACCCCAGGCAGCTGAAGGCGAAGGCGCCGACGAGCAGCGTGACCAGCAAGCCGGGCAAGGTGTTCATGGGGACACCGACGTCGAACAGGACCGCTCCGATCGCCGTGACCAAAACCACCATCATCACCGACGTGATGAAGGCATTCCCGACGCGCCCTGCCACGAACGCCCAGGCAGGGAGTGGAGTAGCCCTGATGCGCTTGAGCCGCCCGCTCTCGCGCGCCTCGGTCAGGTTGATCGCCAGGCTTTGGGTCGTCGCGGATACGACCGCGAGCGTGATGATCCCCGGGACGTAGTACGTGGACACGCTGATGCCGCCGTACTCGGCGATCGTTTCACCCCCGAAGATGCCGGTGAAGATGAACAGGAAGATCAGCGGGAAGACAACCGTGAAGAACACCGAAGCCGGGCTGCGCCAGAAGACGATCTGATCGGTCCGGAACTGATGCCAGGCGAGAGCGGCGCCGGTCACGGGGACTGCTCCCCGGTCAGCTCCTCGGTCAGCTCCAGATACACGTCTTCCAGGCTCGGGCGGTTGACCTTCAGGCCGGCCAGCTCGACGCCGTTGGCGAGTGCCCAGGTTGTGAGGTCGTTGAGCACGGGCACCGGTTGAGCGACGTCCACCTCGACGATCGCGCCGGCGTTGGTGCGCGCGAACGGGACGGGCAGGGTCGAGCCATCCAGCCCCGCCGGCAACTCGAAGCTGATCCTGGTCAGCGCGTCCGCTCGCCCGCCCAGCTCGTCGGGATGGCCCAGGGCAACGATCTCCCCCGCGCGGATAATCGCGACCCGGTCGGCGAGGTACTGGGCTTCGTCCATGAAGTGGGTGGTCAGGAACACCGTCTTCCCCAGCTCTCGGAGGCTCGCGATCACGTCCCAGGCCTGACGCCTGGCGGAGGGGTCGAAACCCGTCGTCGGCTCATCCAGGAAGAGGAGCTCGGCGTCGCCGATCAACGCCAGGGCGACGTCCAGGCGGCGCTGCTGACCACCCGAGAGCCGGCCTGCCCGCACGTCGGCGCTCTCGGCGAGGCCCACCAGGTCGATCGTCTCGTCGACGTCGCGCGGCGTCGCGTAGTAGCCGGCGTACAGGGCGAGCGTTTCCCGCACAGTCAGCACAGGCTCCATCCGGCATTCCTGCAAGACGATTCCGATCCGCTCCCGCCAGGCACGGCCGCCGGAAGCCGGATCGACGCCGAGTACGGCGATGTCGCCGCCGTCGCGCGTGCGGTAGCCCTCGAGGATCTCGACCGTCGTCGTCTTCCCGGCCCCGTTCGGGCCCAGGAAGGCGAAGATCTCGCCGCGCTCTACATGGATGTCGATCCCGCGAACGGCCTCGAACTCTCCGTAGGCCTTCCGAACCCCGCTCGCTTCAATGGCCAACTCGGACACGAGCCGGTCATTCTAGGTAGACCTCGTCAGCCCGCCCGGTGGAGCTGCCCGTGGATCTCGCGCGCCACCTTCCCGGGGATGCCCGGCACGGCCTCGATTTCCTCGCTCGTCGCCTCCGCCACGCGCTCCGGGGAGCCGAAGTGCTGAAGCAGCGCGCGCTTGCGGATCGGGCCCACCCCGGGAAGCTCATCGAGAATCGAACGGGTCATCGAGTGGTCGCGGCGGTTGCGGTGCAAATCCAGCGCGAATCGATGGGCCTCGTCCCGGATCCGCTGGAGCAAGCGGGATGCTTCGGAGTCGGGTGCGATCTGGAGCGGAGCGGAGCGGCCCGGAACGTAGACCTCCTCGAGCCGCTTGGCCAGGCTGATCACGGCCACGCCACGGTCGATCAGGGTGCCGATCGCGTCGATCCCGGAGCTGAGCTGACCCTTGCCGCCGTCGATCACGATCAGGTCGGGCAGGCTGGCAAAGCTCGGGTCCCGCTCGGCGTCGTGGGGCGAGCGATCCGCCTCCCCGACGAGACGGGACGCGCGCCGCGCGAGGACCTCCCTCATCGAGGCGAAGTCGTCCGGGCCGGCGCTCCGATCGCCGCGGATGCGAAAGCGCCGGTAGTCCGCCTTCTTGGGGGCGCCGGCCTCGAAGACCACCATCGACGCGACCGTGTGCTCGCCGCCGATGTTCGAGATGTCATAGCCCTCGATGCGAATCGGCAGCGTCTCCAAGCGCAAGGCGTCCTTGAGGGCGGCAACGGAGTCGACCCGGTCGGAGCGACGCCGCTCGCGGCGCAGCTCATCCTGAGCCAGGGCCAGATGGGCGTTCCGCTCTGCCATCTCGCGCAGCTTGCGCATATCGCCACGCTCCGCGATCCTCACCTCGACTGGCCCTCCGCGGGTTCGCCCAAGCGCCTCGGCCAGAAGCGGCGCGCGGTCGCGGACCGCCGCTCCGACGACGATCAGTCGTGGCACGGCCGGAGCCGCCGAGTAGTACTGCGCGAGGAACTCCTCGCAGACCTCGCCCTCGTCCTGCTCAGCCGCATTGGTGAGGTAGAAGCTCTGGCGCTCGGCCAGGATTCCGTCCCGCACCTGGAAGACCTGAGCGTTGGCGGTACCCCGCTCGGTCGCGACGGCCACCACGTCGGCGTTCTCGAGGGACTCCCCGGCCACGCTCCGACGCTCCATCATGGCCCGAACCGAGTCCAGGCGATCCCGGTAGATGGCCGCGCGCTCGAACTGCTCGTTGCCCGCGGCTTCGGCCATCTTGCGCTCAAGCTCACGTTCGATGTCCCGGTAGCGACCGGAGAGGAAGCCGGCGATCGCATCGATGTTGCGCCGATACTCCTCGCGGTCGATATAGCCGACGCAAGGCGCTTGGCAGCGCTTGATGTAGTAATCGAGGCAGGGCACGCCGGATCGGCGCCCCGGCTCCGCGCCGTCGCACGTGCGGTACTGAAACAGCTTGCCGAGCAGCTCGAGCGTTTCGCGGGTGCGCTTGGCATTGGAATACGGCCCGAAGTAGAGCCGGCCCGATCGATGACGCTCCCGTGTGAAGTAGACGCGGGGAAACTCCTCGTCCATGCTGATCGCGATGTACGGGTACGACTTGTCGTCGCGCAGGCGGATGTTGAAGCGCGGCCGGTAGCGCTTGATGAACTGCTGCTCGGCCAGCAGCGCCTCCGCTTCCGTACCGGTGACCAGGAACTCGATCGCTCGCGCCCGCTCGGTCATCGCCCGGGTCCTGGTCTTGCCGGAGAAATGGCCGGCGACACGCTTGCGGATCGAGCGCGCCTTCCCAACGTAGAGAACCTTGCCCGCGCGATCGCGAAAGATGTAGACGCCCGGCTCATCGGGCAGGGCACGCCGCTGCTCGGCGATACCGTCCCCCGATGCTTCCCTGACTTCCGGCTCGGGTTGAATCTCCGCCATTTGCTTGAAGAGCGTAGAGCGACGCGGGTCGAACCAGGGCTTAGACTGAGACCTGCGACCCGACGAAAGGTGGACCCGTGAAGACGAAGCTTGCGACGACCCTCGCGATTGCGGCCCTGGCCCCGTTCGCATTGGTGGCCTGTGGCGACGACGACGACGAAGCGACGCCGACCGACACACCGCCGGCGACGGAGCAGACGGATACCGGCGACGACACCGGTGGCGAGGCGGCCGGCGGGTCAGCCGTCGAGATCTCAGCCGATCCCGGTGGCTCCCTTGCGTTCGAGCAGGATTCGGCCGAAGCCGAAGCGGGCGCCGTGACGATCAGCCTCAGCAACGAATCCTCGACGCCCCACGACGTCAGGGTCGAAAGCCCCGAGGGCGAGGACCTGGGCGGGACCGAGACGATCAGCGGCGACACCACCGAGGCCACGGTCGACCTGGATGCCGGCGACTACACGTTCTACTGCTCGGTCGCTGGACACCGCGAGGCCGGCATGGAAGGCGCGCTGGCGGTCAACTGAGGAGCCGGCCGACGCTGTCGGCCACGCAAACCGGCTTCGCCTGGTCCTCGGCCTCGACCCGAAAGCGGGTGACGGCTTGAAACCAGCCCTCCCCGAGCTCGTCGAGCGAGATCGGCTCGGCGCTCGCGCGCAGCCTGGCGCCGGCGACGACGGGCGCCGGGAAGCGGACCTTGTTCCAGCCGTAGTTGATCCCAAGGCGCACGCCCTCGACTCGCATCAGGCGGAGGCGAAAGCCGTCGATCAGCGACAGCGTGAGGTTGCCGTGCGCGATCGTCGTGCCGTAAGGGCTCTCCAGCGCCGCGCGTTCGCGGTCGACGTGAATCCACTGGTCGTCGCCGGAGAGCCCGGCGAACAGGTCAATGTCCTCCTGCTCGACGGTGCGCCAGTCGCCCGGGCCGATCGTCTTGCCGAGGAGATCCCGCATGGCGACCACGCCCTGGATTACCAGTGGGAGATCCGGCACGGCACCATCTTAAGCCGAGCATCTAGGATCTACGAAACCAGCCGCACCTCAAGCGCAGGGGGCGCGATCTGGCCGGCGCCGCCCAAGAGGCCCAGGATCCTGGTGACGTACGCCTGAGTCTCAGGGTAGGCCGGGACGCAGTCGCATGCCAAGACCGGACCGGGCCCGGCGTTGTAGGCAGCGAGCGCCAGCGCGGTCTGGCCGCCGAACTGACGCAGAAGATCGGACATCAGATGGGCCTGGGCACCGATCGAGGCGTCGGGGTCGAACGGATCGCCAAGGCCATAGGCGGCCGCGGTCGCCGGCATGAACTGGGCGATTCCCCGCGCGCCGGCTGGGGAGACGGCGAATGGGTTGAAGTTCGACTCGGCCAGCAACTGAGCCGCCAGCAAGGCGGCCGGCAGGTTGTAGCGCGCGGCGGACCGGGCAATCGCATCGCGAAACCGAGCGGGTACGTAGCTGGGCAGCGACCCGGACGCCCGCGAAGCCTGCCCGTCGCCGGTCCACGCCGAGTCGCCCTGGGCCGAGCAAGGCGCCGAGCCGGCATCGAAGCCGAAGTGCCAAGCCTCCCAGGCGTACCGCTTGATGAACCCGAAGCGGGGCGCGTTCGCGGCCAGCCAGCCATACGCGCCAGGCGGCCCCAGGTCGAGCTCGGTGGCGCACCGGTGAAGCGACGTGCCGGGCGGAGCGACCCAGCGTGGATCGGGGTTGGCCTGAAACAGCGCAGCCTGCTCCGCGTCGGAGCGAAACCCTGAGGTCACGATCAGGGTGTGACCCGCCGCGGCCGCCGCGGCGGCCATGCGGTCGTAGGCGGCCGCGACATCAGGGCGCATGCCCTCGCCCTGTCGGTAGACGAGCGGCCCGGAGTACCCGCCTCCGCTCGCGAGCGAGGGGGCGTGTGAAGCCCCCTCAGCCACGGGATGGGCCTCAGCGACCGCGGTGACCGAGACTTCGCCGCCAGGGGCCTGCGACCCCACCTGAGGCCGCGCCACCAGCTCAACCGCCACCCGCGTCGGGGCGAAGCCACGCTGAGGGAACGACGCCTCCACCGTGATGCCATCGAACCCGTTGCGGCTGACCGCCTCCCGCGCCGCAGCCACGGCGCGCGCCCGGTACTCGGCGTCGCTCAGGTGAGCGGGGTTCGGAGCGCCTGACTCGCCGCGTGCGGGCTGGAAGAGCCGGTCGTGGTCGTCACGAAGGGACCTTGCCGCCGATACCGCCGCCAGGTCGGCTGCCCGTTGCAGGCGGGTCCCGCCGGTGGCGGCCAGTCCGAGAACCGCCACGAGGAGCGCGGCGAAGACCGCCGCCGTCGCGAGGCCGAGGACGAGCGGCAGAGCCTGTCCGCTCTGGCTCGCGACAGCCGGCCGCAGGCGTCTTGCGATGCGCGCCGTGCGAGCTGAGAGCTCTCCTCCCGGTTCGAGGCCGGCCAGGGCCCGCCGTGCGCTGACCAGGTTGGGGGTCCTCGGAACGACAGCCAGCGGCAGGCCCCTGGCCCTCATGTCGAATGCCGCCAGCGCCGCCAGCGCGCGCTGCCGATCCAGGTCCGCGCGTAAAGCCGCCGCCGCCGGGTTCTGCCAGTCGAAAAGCTGCCGCCACGCGCCCGGGCACAGATCGACCACGACCAGATCCGCCGAGCTCGTCATGCAACGATCCAGCCCCTGGGGCCAGTCATCCTCCGTCGGGCTCAGGGGAAGCCAGCAGAGCGCCCCACGCGCGACGGCTGCGAGCTCGGGCCGGAGCTCCGCTTCGAGTCCGCGGGCGGAGGCCGACGCGACGAGCGTCCGTCGCCGTCGCGCGCCGTCCCCCACCTCGCAGATGACCGCTCCGCGTCCGGGCTCGGCCAAGGCGAGCGCAAGGGCGGCGGCCACGGGCAGGCTGCCCTTGGCGTCGCCGATCGCGGTGACCGCCACCAACCGCGGCGGTTTCACGCCGGCTTCGCGCTCAGCCATCACCGACATGAGCCCAGGCGCTTGCACGAACCTCGAACACCTTCGCGATCGCGGGCACCGGGCCGGGCGGGCGGGCGCGGACCTCCACGCGACCCCGATTGACTCGAACGTCGACCCTGTCCTTGGCCCATCCCGGCATCGCGGCGCGAGCGGCAGGCTCGGCCGCAAGCCCCCCGGCCGCGGCAAGGGCGCCGGCTTCGGCCGCCCCGTCCGCGAGATGGAGGGTGTAGGCGGTTGCCGCGAGCTGCAAGGCGACCAGGGCGGCCAGGATCAGGACCGGCACCCCGGCCAGCAGCTCCAGCGAAGCCTGACCGGCTTGCGTGTGCCTCATCCCCCGGCTCCGAGCGGATCGAGCGCCGCCGCGGCTTTCACCGTGATCGCCGGCAAGCCCGGGACCAACGCCGGGGCCCGCAGCGTGACCAGGACGCGTCCTCCATGCTCGCTGACTTCGGGCCGGCCCATGATCCCCGGCACGGCGCGATCGGACGCCTCCCCCGGATCCGCACCCACGTGAGCGGCCCGGGCGCCCGCGCGCGCGGCCTCGCCCGCGGTGAGGAGCGTCCAGCCCGCCAGGACCAGCTGCGCAATGAAGAGGGCGGCGATGGCGATCAGTCCCGCCGCCAGGGAGAGCTCCACGGACGCCTGTCCTGACTGCTGTCGGGCCGTGCTCATGTGGTCCCGACGCTAGGCGGAAACCAAGCACGAATGGGAGACGGGCCGCTCCAAACCGGGAGCGAAACTGGGACAGAACCGATTACAGCTTGCGAGCTTCAGTGACGACGCGGAAAACGGCCCATCCGGAAAGCCCGAGAACTCCGATCCAGACCAGGAACCCGGCGCCGGTATCAAGCAGCTCGTCGGCGCCGGCGATCATCAGGACGATCGCCCCCAGCCCCCCGAGCAAGAACCAGCGGCTCTGCTCCGGGAGCGCCATGTAGCCGAGTCTGTTGTTTCGGTAGAGGAAGTACCCGGTTGCCGCGATCGCGACCAGGAACCCGATCGAGATCACCGCGAGGATCCCGTTCGCCAGATTTCCCCCTCCGGGAACGGCCGCGACGACAAGCGCCAGCAAGGCGATGATCGCGATGTTGCGAGCGGCCTTCACGTTCCCAAAGCCTAACCCCGCCCCGCTAGCTCGTCATCACCACGATCCCGAAGACGATCGCGGCGACGGTCGCCGTCATCCCGGCCACCGCCGAGGCCGCGAACACTGCGGCCACGGCAGGCCGCCCTTCGCGGGAGGCTTGCGCTGATTGCGTGGTCCCCAGAATCGCGAGGGAGAACGTGAATGCGACCCCGACGCCGGCCACGAGCGCAACGAGGCTCGCTTCGAGCAGCACCCTGGTGTCGATGATCGTCGCGAACTCCATCGTCTTACCCTGCCGGCGCGGCGAGGGCTCCGGCCCGCATCCGCCTGGCGAACGCCATCCCCGCCGCCACGAGCCCGGCGATAGTGATCAGCACCGGCCCGACGGCGCCGTCGCCGAGCAGGTTCGTCACCCCATACGTCGCGCCGCCGATCGCCGCCGCCGCAGGGAGGGTGACGAGCCAGGCGGTGACGATGTTCCCCGCGACTCCCCAGCGCACCGCCGAGACCCGTTTGCCGGCGCCGGCGCCCATCACGGCGCCGGAGATCACGTGCGTGGTCGACAGTGGATATCCGAAGTGGGTCGACGCCAGGATCACCGCCGAGCCTGCCCCCTGGGCGGAGAAGCCCTGCGCTGCGTCCATCTTGATGATCCGGGTGCCCGTCGTCTTGATGATCCGCCAGCCACCCATGTATGTGCCGAGGGCGATCGCAGTTGCGGCCGAGACGATCACCCAGAAAGGCGGGTCCGAGCCGGTCCCCAGGTCGCCGCTGGCGATCAGGGCAAGGGCGATGATCCCCATCGTCTTCTGGGCGTCGTTGGTGCCATGGGCGAGTGCCAGCATTCCTCCGGAGATGACCTGGCCGAAGCGGAAGCCCCGGGTGACCGAGCCCGGGCGCTGCCTGCCCACCATCCGGTAGCAGACGACGATCGCGATGGCGCCGATGACGAACGCGAGGATCGGGGCGATCAGCGCGGGTACCAGGACCTTGCCGATCACCCCGTCCGAGAGCACCGCCTCAGACCCGATCGCAGCAAAGGCCGCGCCAACCACGCCGCCGATCAGAGCGTGGGACGAGCTCGATGAAAGGCCGAAGTACCAGGTCACCAGGTTCCACGTGATCGCTCCGATCAGGCCCGCGAAGACCACTGTCGGGCTGATCGCGTCTGCCACCACCACGTCCTTGGCGACGGTCGCCGCCACCTCGAGCGAGATGAACGCCCCCGCGAAGTTGAGGATGGCCGCATAGGCGACCGCCAGACGCGGGGACATCGCGCGGGTGGAGATCGACGCGGCGACCAGAGTGGCCGTGTCGTGAAACCCGTTCGTGAAACCGAAAACCAGGGCGGTCCCGACGACGATATAGAGAATCAGATCAGCCTCGGACACGGTGGCTCCAGCCGATCAGGCGAGCGAAAGCCAAGCAGATCAAGGACGCTGATATGCGCGGGTTTGCAGCCGCCTCATGCGTTCTTGATCACGATGCCTTCGAGGATGTGGGCGACGCTCTCGCACGAGTCGATCGAGCGTTCGAGGACCGCGAACAGATCCTTCCAGCGAATCACCACCATCGGGTCGATGCCGTTCGCGAACAAGGAGGCGACGGCATCCCGGTAGAGGCGGTCGCCGTCGTTCTCGAGCCGGTGGATCTCGATCCAGTACTTGTCAAGGTCCTTGAATTCCCGAAGCCGCTCGAGCGCCTCAGCGAGCTGCTCACATGCCAGGACAAGGACATCGGCCATCTTGATCGCCTGCTCCATGGGCGCCTCGATCTTGTAGAGGATCATGAAGTCCGCGGTCTCGTCGATGTAGTCCACGATGTCGTCGAGCTGCGTCGTCAGCGCATAGATGTCCCCGCTGTCGATCGGCGTTACGAAGGTCGAGTTCAGTCGGCGCACCAGCTCATGCGTGATCTTGTCGCCCTCCTGCTCCGCAAGCAGGATCTCGCGCACCAGTGCCTCTTGCTCCTCAGGCCAGTTCCGGAGCATCTCCTGCAGGAGCCGGGCAGCCCGCAAGCTGTTCTGGCCGGACCGGTGGAAGAGGTCGAAGAAGACCTTGTCCTTGGGGACCAGCGAGGGCAGCCGCATCGCGGGAGGACGCTACCAACCGGCGATGACGTCGGCGATCCGCCGCGCCGCTTTGCCATCCCAGAGGGGCGGACTTTGCGGGCTTCGGCGGGCACCCGCCAAGCGGCTCGGGATCTCCGCGATCCGAGCCGGATCGAGCCCCATCAGCGTGTTGGTGCCGGCACGCACGGTGACCGGGCGCTCGGTGTTGTCACGCAGGGTGAAGCAGGGGATTCCGAGGTAGGTCGTTTCCTCCTGGATTCCGCCCGAATCCGTGAGCACCCCGGCGGCCTCGGCCTCCAGGGAGAGGAAGTCCAGATAGCCGACCGGCTCGGCGAGGCTGATCCCGTCGTCGCCGCCAAAGCCGAGCCCCGCCAGGCGTGCGCGGGTGCGCGGGTGCACGGGGAACACGACGGGAAGGTCCTGCGCGACCGCCGCCAGGGCAGTCATGGCCTCGCGAAGCAGGGGGCCGTCGACCAGGGCGGGGCGGTGGAGCGTGACGAGGAGGTAGGAGCCCGGAAGCAGGCCCAGAGCGGACGCGGCCTCGCGCGAGCGGATCCGCTCCTCCAATGCGACCAGGGTGTCGATCATCGTGTTGCCGACGAATCGAGCGCGCCCGGCCGGGACCCCTTCATCGGCGAGGTTCCCCTGAGCCTCCTCCGAGTGCAGGAAGCAGAACTCGGACAGATGGTCGATGACGATGCGGTTGATCTCTTCCGGCATCCCACGGTCAAAGCTCCGCAAGCCGGACTCGACATGCCCGAGCGGCACACCCACCCGGGCGGCGCACAGAGCCGCCGCCATGCTGGAATTGACGTCGCCGGGGACCAGCACAAGATCGGGCCGCACCTCCCGAAGGACCGGCTCGAGCCGCTCCAGCACCCGCGCCGCCTGTTCTGCGTGGGAGCCCGACCCGACGCCCAGCATGTGATCGGGTTTCGGCACTCCCAGTTCCTCGAAGAAGATGTCCGACATCGCCGTGTCGTAGTGCTGGCCCGTGTGCACGACGACGTTGCTCGCGGGTCCGAACCGCTCGCGCGCCGCCGCGATCACGGGCGCCATCTTCACGAAGTTGGGACGGGTCCCGACTACGTGGACGATTCGCATTCAGCCCTCAAGATGGCGGTGCAGGAACTCGAGTTGGTCGGAGATCGTGCGCTTCAGCGCCTCGCCGCGGTAGACGTCGAAGTGGCCGAGCCCCGCATAGACCACGGATTCGCCTCGGGGCGCGCGAGCGGCAGCCGTGAGCGCCGCAGCGGGAGGCGTGATCGCGTCATCGGCCGCGACCTGCACGAGCACCGGGCAGCGGAGGCCCTTGGCCTTTCGTCCGGGGCTGTAGGTCGCGACCCGTAGTGCGACCCGGCCGGCGACCTCGTTTCGCCACTCGAATCCTTCGTCGTACATCGACCGGTATCCCGGCAGGGCGTCGGGAGTCGTCATCGCCCCGGTCGTCCCCGGCGGCCCGACGATCGGGAGCATGCGTAGATCCCGCCCGGCGAGCCCCCCGATCTCGTCGATCAGGCCGGCGGCGGTCAGTCGCAAAGCGCTGGCCGGTCCGAGATTACGCAAGGTCGCGATGCCGTCCATGTGCGGCACCTGGGCCACGACCGCGGCGACCCTGGGGTCACGGCTTGCCACCGTGACCACGTGGCCGCCCGCGAACGAGGACCCCCAAAGCGCCACCCGATCGGGGTCGATCCCTTCGAGATCCCGGACGAACTCGACGGCCGCGCGGTAGTCATCGTGCTGTCGGCCGATGTCGAGCAGCTGCCGCGGCTCGCCGCCGCTCTCGCCGAAGTGGCGGTAGTCGAAGGCCAGCGCGGCGAACCCGGCTTCGGCATAGCGCTCGGCTACTCGAGTCGGCCCGCCCTCCTTGACCGCGCCGAAGCCATGTCCCAGGACAACGCACGGCACGGTCGCGCCGGTCTCCGGGCGAAACAGGACCCCCGCACACTCGGCATCGCCCGAGCGGAAGCGAACCTCCCGGCGGCTCAGCGTGACCTCAGCGAAGGCCATCGATGATCTCGGCCAGCTCGAAGTCGGCCGCCGTCAGGCCGCCCTCGGAATGCGTGGAGATCGTCACCTCGACGGTATCCCAGGAGATCGCCAGGTCGGGGTGGTGCCCCATTTCCTCCGCCGGCCCGACGATTGCCTTGACGAACTCGATCGAGCCCACGAAATCGTCGTGCTTGAAGGCCTTGCCGATCGCCTCGCCGTTCCGCTCCCAGCCTGAGAGCGCGCCCAGCCGGGCCGCGATCTGGTCTTCGTCCAGCCTGGTCATCGCTCCAGCCTATATTCCCCGGTCGTGAGGATCGCAAGCCTCGTCCCCTCTGCCACCGAGGCGCTGTTCGCGCTCGGGCTCGGGACTGATGTGGTCGCGGTGACGCACGAGTGCGACTGGCCTGCCGAAGCCCGGCGGTTGCCGCGGCTCACAAGCAGCGTGATCGAGGCGGGGCTGCCCCCGGCCGACGTCGATCGCCAGGTGCGCGACCTGACCGCGCGGGGTGAAGCGATCTACACCCTGGACGCGCGCGCCCTGGAGCGCGTTCGGCCGGATCTGATCGTCACCCAGGAGCTGTGCGCGGTGTGCGCCGTCTCCTACGACGACGTTCGCCGCGTGGCCTCCCGCCTGCCATCGGCGCCGGCGGTCCTCTCGCTGGACCCGCAGAACCTGGCGGAGGTGCTGGCCGACATCCCGCGGCTGGCCCGCGCCTGTGATGCCGCCGAGCATGGCTACTCGCTCCTTCACCGGCTCCGGGAGCGCCTTGCGTCGGTCGCCGGCCTGGTCGGGGATGCGCAGGCGCGGCCGCGCACGCTTGCGCTCGAGTGGATGGACCCGCCGTATGTGGGCGGGCACTGGGTGCCGGACATGATCGAGCTGGCCGGGGGCGAGGACGTGATCGGCATCAGCGGCGCCAAGTCCCGCGTCCCGACCGCCCAGGAGCTGGCGGCTACCCGGCCCGACCTGGTGGTTGCGATGCCCTGCGGGCTGGATGCCGGCGAGGCCGCCGCCCAGGCGCGGGCAAACCCGGACATAATCCGCAGGCTCGGCGCGGGTTCGGCGTTCGCGGTCGACGCCGCCGCGTCGTTCTCCCGCCCGGGCCCCCGCCTGGTGGACGGCGTCGAGTTGCTGGCTCACCTGCTGCACCCTGATCTCGCCCCGGCGCCCCGTGGCCTCGATTGGGTCCCGCTACCCGATCTGGCCACGTCCGCTCCCCGCCGCGCCGGGCATTCCGGTGAGCGGCGGCCGTAGCGTCCGGCGCCCAGCCCACCCCACCGAGGAGCGCCCACACTTTCAGCCCACGTGCCGGTTGTACCGGCA
>JALZKA010000112.1 GCA_030859475.1 Actinomycetota bacterium | reverse complement strand
CTGACCGCGTGATCGCCAGCGAGGAGCTGCGAAGCCTGGTCAGCTGCCTCGGCAACGTGCTTTCCGGGCTGGAGAGCGAGGTCCTGTCGTTGTACCTCGACGGCTACAGCTACGAGGTCGTAGCGGAGCGCCTGGAGTGCGACACGAAGACGGTCGACAACGCCCTCCAGCGGGTCAAGCGCAAGGTCGCCGTCCACTTGGCCGAGCGTGAGGTGCTCAACTAGCACTGCCGTCCGGCGAACAATCCTTCCGCGTCTCAGAGCGCCCCGGTGACCCCGGGGCGCTCGTCGTATCCTGGGGCGAGCCGCCCGTCTAGCTCAACTGGTCGAGCACGGAACTTGTAATTCCGGGGATCCCGGTTCGAATCCGGGGGCGGGCTCTTGGCGCAAGGTGCATTCACCTGGCATGACGGCGAGCGCGAGGTCTACTTCGGCGAAGGGGCCGTCGGGCGGGCGACCGGCGCTCTCGATTCGTCTGGCTGGGGGCGGTTCGAGCTGTTGAGCACCCCCAGGGCCTTGGACTCCTGCCCGCGGGCCCTCGTGGATGCCGCGGCGACGGTGCACGAGGTCCCGCAAGGCCCCGTCACGGAGACTGCGGCTGCCCTGTGCGATCGCGTGAGGGCGGCTGACTTGGCGGCGCTCGGGGGTGGGCGGGTGATCGACACCGCAAAGGCAATCGCTGCCGTCAACGGCGGCCGCGTCGCAGCGATCCCGACGACACTCTCGGGCGCCGAGATGACCCGCATTCATCGGCTGCCGGAGGGCCGCCAGGCTGGGCCGGCCGGGCGGGTGCGCCCCGCGCTGGTCTTCGCCGATCCGCTGGAGATGACAACACAGCCGGAGCGCGCCCTTCGTGCCAGCGCCATGAACGCCCTGGCGCACGGCGCCGATTCGCTCTACACGCCGCTGGCGAACCCGGTTTCCCGCATGGTCGCGCTCGAAGGAGGGCGGCTGATCGCAGCCGGGCTCGACGGCCTCCTTGACGAGGCGGGGCGAGGTGACCTGGCCCTGGGGTCCATCCTCGCTGCCTACGCGCTCGACTCGGCATCGTTCTCGCTTCACCACGTCATCTGCCAGACGCTCGTTCGAGTAATGCGGATCCCGCACGCGGAGACGAACGCCGCGATCCTCCCGCGGGCCCTCGAGGCCCTCCGCGATCGCGGCGCCACCGGGATTCCCGAGCTGGCGGCGGCGCTCGGCACCTCGCCCGACGCGATCGGCGCCCGTATCGAGGAACTCGCCGGCCGCCGCCGGACGCTCGCGGCGATCGGCGCCGACGAAAACCTGCTCGACGAAGCTCTCGACGCGATGCTCGACCGCGCGACCGAGCTCGAGCGCACGCCGAACCCACCCGGCCGCGAAGAACTGCGCCGACTCATCGAATCCGCCTGGTAGCACCTCGAACGCGGGGGTGAAGGGGGTAACCGCGCACTCGTGCGCGTGTAGCCCTATGGATGGAGGATCCAGCGCGAGCCTCGGCGCCCCCGCGCGCCGATGACGTTATCTCCGAGGAGCGCTTTCGGGCGTACCACGCGTTCGCGCGCGAGCACGGCGTCAACAGACTCGTCTACACCGTCGTCCGGGTTTTCTGCCTGCCGTTCTTCCTGGTCTGGTTCCGGCTCGAGCGGCAGGGCCGCGAGCACGCCCGGGTCAAGGGCGGCTTGATCGTCGCCTCGAACCACCGCAGCTTCCTCGATCCGTTCGTGATCGGGGCGCTCTTGCCATGGCGCCGGCAGATCCAGTTCGTCGCCAAGGTCGAGCTCTTCGAGAAGCGCTGGCAAGGATGGATCCTCAACCGCCTCGGTGCATTCCCGATCCGGCGGGGGCAGTCGGACGAGGCGGCGATCGACACCGCCCGCCTGGCGGTCGAGCGCGGCGGCACCGTCGTCATCTTCCCCGAGGGCACTCGCATCCGACAGGGTGCCCTGGCTCGCCCCAAGCGGGGGGTGGGACGCCTGGCGCTCGAAAGCGGTGTCCCGGTCCTGCCGGTCGCCGTGATCGGGTCGGAGCACGTCAGGCGCGGCTGGCGCATCCGCCCTCGCAAGGTGCGGTTGCGCGCCGGAACGCCGCAGACTTTCCCGCAGACGGAGCGGCCGTCGCCCAGCCTCGCGGTAACGGTGACGGACAGGATCTGGCCCAACATCGAGTTGCAGTGGGAGTACCTGGGCGGCCTCCCGCCGCTTCGCAAGGCGGCAGTGATCGGCGCGGGCAGCTGGGGCACCGCGGTCGCAGTCCTGCTTGCCCGCGGCGGCTTGGAGGTTCAGCTTGGCACCCGCTCCGACGAGAAGGCGGCGGAGATCGACCGCTCCCGCGAGAACGACTATCTGCCCGGCGTCAAGCTGCCCCAGGAGGTTGAGGTGAAGCGCGCAGGGGACATCGAGCTTGCGGGCTGCGACCTGATCTGCCTGGCGGTTCCCTCGACGGCGATCCCCCAGGCGGTCGGCACGTACGCCGATCGCATCGGATCGCGAGCGGCGGTGCTCTTGCTCTCGAAGGGGCTGATCCAGCCGATGGGCCTCCTGCCGACCGACTACGTGTCCGAGCGCGTGCCCGCTCGCGCGATCGCATGCCTCGGCGGGCCGGCCCACGCAAAGGAAGCGGCGGCTGGGATGGCCGCGCTGGTGCTTGGATCGGCCGACGCGGATCTGCGTCTCCAGCTCGGCGAGGTCTTCGACCGTGCCGGGCTGGTCTGCGAGCGCACCGACGACGTGCCCGGGGTCGAGATGGCCGGCGTCGCCAAGAACGCAGCCGCGCTCGCTGCTGCGGCGGCCGAGCCGCACGGCCTGAACGCCGCCGGGATCGCCGCTGCCGGGATCTGGGACGAGTGCCTCGACTACGCGCTCTCCAAGGGCGGGCGAATGGAGACCTTTGCGGGGCTCGCGGGAGTCGGCGACTTGACCGCGACGATCCTCGCTCCCGGCTCCCGGAACCGCCGCGCCGGCGAGCTTCTAGGCAAAGGAACGCCCCCGGCTCAGATTCAGGCCAAGATCGGCCAGGCGTCCGAGGGCCTCGATTCCGTCCCGCTGCTGGCCGAGACGGTGACCCGTGCAGGGATCGGAGCGCCCCGGCTGGAAGGCCTCGCTGCGTTGATCGCCGGCGAGATCGAGGCCACCGAGTGGATCGCCGGCCTGCGCCGCGCCGAGCGCGCCCGGAGGGCCGCATGACCGAATCAGGACTACGCTTGGCAGGTGAGCAGCACGGATCCTCCCACGCCGGCGCCCACCGGTTCCAAGGCGGAGTTGGATCGCGAGTTCGAAAGGCTCTATCGCGACCACCTGCGCGACGTCTACTCGTACTCCTATTACCGGGTGGGCAACCACCACGACGCGGAGGACCTGACCGAGCAGGCGTTCCTCCAGGCGTATCGCCATTTCGATCGCGCCCGGCGCGAATCGGACGGACGGCCGATGCGCCCATGGCTGATCCGGATCGCGCACAACCTCGCGTCGAACTACTATCGCGACAAGTCGCGCCGCCCCGAGTCCAACATCGAGGCCGTCGAGCCTCCGGCGCACCCCCACACGACCGAGCGCGTGGTCGAGGGCCGGGAGGAGCTGCGCCTCGTGATGCGCAAGCTGGAGGACCTGCCGGATGATCGCCGTGATGCCCTGATCATGCGCTTCGCACTTGACATGTCGAATCGCGAGATCGCACGAGCTCTGGGTCGCTCCGATGGCGCCACCAAGGTGCTCATCCATCGAGCGCTGAAGCAGCTCGAGGAGCAGATGGCCGCTGATGGGGGATCCGAGTGACCGAGGCTGCCGGCCACATGGACCTCGAGGCGCTTCTCAGCGACGCGTTGCGGCCGATCGAACCTCCTGAGAGCCTGGCCGCCCGCGTCGAGGACACACTGAGCGCGATCACGGAGCAGGCCGCCGCGGCGCTCGGAAGCTGGGCGGACGAACTGTCCGACTCGGAGCTTCAGTCGCTGCGCGATCCGCGCAACTGGGTTCGCCCTGTCGCGGCGATCGCCATTGGCGGTGCGGCCGCGGGAGCGCTCGCCGTCGTCGGGGCACGCCGTCGTCGCAAGCCGTCGGGCCTGCGAGCCGGCGCCGAGCGGATCATCGGCGAGCTGAGCGCGGAGCTACGGCGGTAGGCGTCGCCGCTCCGGCGGCCAGGCCGGTGAGCCCCAGGACCAGGTGGAAGACGTTGTCCCCCGTGTTGATCGGGATCAGCGACAGCAAATCACCAGCGCCATCCGTCGTCTGCGTGAACCCCCAGATCGCGAGCAAGAGGTAGATCAGGCCGAGCGCCAAGGCGTAGGTGCGCGCGGCGTATCCGGCGGCCGCGAGGCCCAGCAGGCCGGTGACGATGTGGACGAGGTTATGCCAGCCGTTGACGTCGATGACGCCAAGCACGGGCTCGGACGTGAGCCGCTCGTGAGTTTCGAAGCTGGCGCTGTAGAAGAAGCCGACGATCCCCAGGACCACGAGGACGCCGCCGACCAAGGTCGCATACAGGCGGGCTGGCGAGGAGCCGCTCATCGTGGCCAAACTATCTTCCTGGCGGCGGACGTGAAAGCGACGAGCCTGATCCAAAGCCGGGGCCTGAGCGTAGATTGGGTGAACGGTGAACCGCGACAAGATGCAAAAGCTGGCCGATGAGGATCTGATGGTGCTCGTCGAGCGCAAGGACCCTGCCGCTTTCGAGGTCCTCTACGACCGCCACGGCGGCGCGGCATACTCGCTCGCTCATCGGATCGTCGGCAGCCCCGAGGCCGCCGAGGACGTCACCCAGGAGGCCTTCCTCTCGATCTGGCGCTCGGGGGCCCGTTTCGACTCGGCCCGGGGGAGCGTTCGCTCCTGGACGCTCGGGGTGGTTCGTAACCGCTCGATCGACGCTTTGCGGCGCCAGTCGGGCAAGGCGCCGAAGCTCAACTTCGACGACGACGCGGCGCTCGAGGCTCAGCCCGGGCGGGAGCTGACCGATTCCGAGGCCATCCGGCGCGAGACCGCCAGCCGGGTGCGCGGAGCCATGAAGGAGCTGCCCGAGGAGCAGTCGGAGGTGATCGGGCTTGCCTACTTCGGCGGTTTCACCCACTCCGAGATAGCCTCGATGCTCAGCATGCCCCTCGGGACCGTCAAGGGACGGATGCGGCTCGGCTTGGAGAAGATCCGCCTGTCGCTTGCCGAACGGATGGGCATCGTCGATTCGTCGGAGGCCCTGCCGTGATGGACGACCAGCACCGCGCAATTCGGGACGAGATCGCCGCCTACTCGCTGGGCGCGCTCGAACCGGACGAGGTCGACCGGATCGAGTCTCATCTGGCCGGGTGCGACCAGTGCCGTGAATATCTCGCCTGGCTCGATCCCGCGATCGACTTGCTTCCGGTCGCGGTGGCGCAACGGCGCCCGCCGCGGGGGCTCAAGAAGGCGTTGATGGCGGACGTTCGCGAGGACGTACGTGCGGCGCGCCGGGCCGAGGGCCGGGCGAAGCGCTCCGGTCGCGGGTTCTGGGGAGCTCTCTGGCGCCCCGCTACGGCCGTGGTCGCCTGCGTGGTCCTGGTCGCGGGCGTAGTCGGGGGGTATGCGCTGCGGGGCGATTCCGGCGAGGCTCCGCGGAGCGTCATGATCCCTGCCCAGGGCGAGCGGCTTGCCCTGGGGGAGCGGGCGGTGGCCACCCTCGAGGTAGCCGGCGACCGCGGCACCCTCCATGTCGAGGAGCTGCCGTCGTTGCCGCGGAATCGGGTCTACCAGGCATGGATCCAGCGCGACGGCACGATGGAGCCCTCGACTCCGTTCGTCATCAAGCGGGATGGCTCCACCGAGGTCGCGATCGCCGGCAGCCTGGACGGTGCTTCCGGCATCTACATCACCCGGGAGCCCGAGGGCGGGTCGGAGGTTCCGACCTTGCCGGTGGTGATGAAAGCGCTGCTCTAGCGTCGCCGCAGCCGCACGCCCCTCAGATACATTCCTGCGCCTGATGGCTGTCTGCTACCGCCACCCGGGCAGGGAAACCAACGTTGGCTGCTCCAACTGCGGCCGCCCGATCTGCCCGGACTGCATGACCTCGACTCCGGTCGGCATGCGCTGCCCCGATTGCGCGCGTGAGCGCACCAAGGTCCATCGCGCGCCCGCGGGGTTCGGAGCCGCGGGGCAGAGCCCGGTCACCTATGGCCTGATCGGGGTGAACGTGGCCGTGTTCGTCCTTGCCGTAGTCACCGGAGCCGGGCTCTTCGGCGGCGGCGGCACCATCTACCGCGACTTCGCGTTGTTTGGCCCCGCCGTCGCGGACGGCGAGGCCTACCGCGTCCTGACGTCCGGCTTCCTTCATTACGGGCTCATCCACCTGGGCCTCAACATGTTCGCCCTCTACTTCCTGGGCGGGCTGCTGGAGCCCGCCGTCGGGCGCTGGCGCTTCGTGGGCATCTACCTGGTCTCGCTCCTGGGTGGCTCGCTCGGCGCGATGGCGCTCGAGCCGGAGGCGCTCACCGCGGGCGCATCCGGTGCGGTTTTCGGCATGATGGCGGCCGCGTTCGTGGTCGCCCGGGACCGTGGTCGCGACGACGTGGCGCAACAGATCGGCCTGATCGTCGTCCTCAACCTGGTTTTCACCTTCAGCGTTCCCGGAATCTCGATCGGCGGCCACCTGGGCGGCCTCCTGGCCGGAGGCCTGTGCGCCGTATTGGTCGGCGCGCTCGCCAGGTCGAGGCATACGCGCGCGGTTGAGCTCGCCGTCTTCGTCGGTCTCGGCACGATCGCGGCGCTCGTCACGGTCGCTCTGGCACCGGACACGGCATCGCTGTTCGGGCCGCGCTGATCGGCCCGCCGTCACCCGCGCGCAGGCGTCGGCGCGCCCCGCGCCCACCCATCGAGATCAACGTCAGCGCAATATTGCGGGGTCGATCGCGATCTCGATTCACTCCACCCATCGAGATCAACGTCAGCGCAATAGATTCAGCCC
>JALZKA010000111.1 GCA_030859475.1 Actinomycetota bacterium | reverse complement strand
CCCGATAGCCGTCCAGGTCCACCGGCTTGACGGTCATGTCGTGCTTGCCCTTGGTCACCGCGATCAAGTCGGCGAGCGCCGCGTCCCGGGAGCCGCCTTCAGGCGCATCCGGTCCGAGCAGCGGCCAGCCTTCCGTCTCGATCTCCGGAACCGGCACCCGCACCGGCGCCAGCAGCAGCTCCAGAACCGTGCGGCTGTGGTGACTGAGGCCACGGTGGCGGGGCCGCGCGTCGGTGCTCGAAAGGCGCGGGGCAAGCAGCGTGGGCAGGCCCAGAGCCATCGCCGTGTGGGCGGTGTCCAGCGCTGCCATCGCCCCGTGGCCAAGGCGGCTCGCCGACCCCAGTATCCCCGGCCCGGGCCCCGCGACGCAGGCGTCCCAGCCCAGATGCCTGGCGGCCGCGTCGATTCCGCCGGCGACGCTGATCGCCTCGAAATCGCCTCCGTGACACGGGCCTGCAGTGATGTGGCCCGCGAGCAGACCCCGCCCGCGCAGCTCGGCGACGTCATGAGACAAGCTCCCGGGCAGAGCGCCGCCGGGAGTCTGGATGAACCCGATTCGCGCGTCCTCCCGTTCCGCCATCGCTGCCCAAACGACCGGAGCGAGCTGGCCGTGAAGGTGGATCACCAGAACCGGCATCGCGGGGATCGCTCCCACCTCGCCTTCCACCTCGAGCTCCGGCTCAAGCGGCTCGACAGGGTGCTGAAGCGACGTGTAGTTCAGCTTCATCACGTGTGCTCCTTGCGGGCCGGAGCCTTCAAGCCCCCGGCTGAGGTTCACGTGCACCACGTCGAAGCCGCCGGACCCCAATGCCAGGTCGACCGCCGCGACGTTGACGATCACCTCGTCACCGATCCTGACCTCGCCGACCCTGGCGGCATCGGCCCAAGCCGTGCGCCGCCTGCCGGCGACTTCCACCTCCAGAGGATCAGCCCCGACGACCACGCCCCGCCGCAGCTTCAGCATCAGCCCTGCGCCCCCACGTGGTCCACGATCGCCTCGCATACCTGCCACATCTCCTCAAGGCGAGCCGCGGCAACCGATTCCTGCGGCGTGTGGTTCGCCTCCGTCCCGTTCGCAAGCAAAAGGCAGGGGTAGCCCTGGCTGATCAGGGCGTTGGCGTCACTGCCCCCGCCTGTAACGACCTCGCGGGGGGCATGCCCACATTTCGCCAAGGCGTCCCGAGCGATGCCAAGCGCCCGATCTCCCGAGCCGACCCTGTAGCCGCGGAACATCTGGGCCACGTCGACGTCAACGTCGCACTGCCCCTCGCTCGCCGCCCGAGTGCATGAATCAACGAGCATCTGCGAAGCGCTGACCGCCATGTCGTCGTCCAGGCTGCGAGCCTCGCAATCCAACCGACATGCCCCAGCGACCACGTTCGGAGCGGTCCCGCCGTGGATGACGCCCGCGTTGGTGGTCGTGCCGGCGTCAACCCTCCCAAGCTCCATCGCGGCGACGGCCGCGGCGGCGGCCTCGATCGCACTGTGCCCGTCCTCCGGCCGAATCCCGGCGTGGGCCTCGACCCCTTCGAAGTGAGCCGTCACGCGCATATGGGTCGGGGCCTGGGTGATGACCTCGCCGATCGGGCTGGCGTGGTCCAGGACGTAGCCAAATGGGGCCCGAAGCGTCGATACGTCAAGCTCCTTTGCGCCGCGCAGGCCATCCTCTTCGGCCACGGTGAAGATCAGCTCCAGGCCCGCCGACGGAGCTCCGGATTGGGCCGCACGGGCCGCAAGCTCGATCAGCACCGCGACCGCGGCCTTGTTGTCGGCACCGAGAATCGTCTCGCCGGCGCTGCGAAAGACTCCATCGACCAGCTCGACCTCGATCGGCTGGTCGTGGGGCACCGTGTCCAGGTGCGCGAAGAAAGAGACCCAGCCAGCTCCGCTCCCCGGCAGCCGGGCGATCAGGTTGCCGGCGCCTGCGTGGGCCGCGTCCGCAGCATCGTCTTCGGTGACGTCGAGACCGATGGCCTCCAGCTCCGCGCGAACGGCGTCGGCAACGTCCCGTTCAGAGCCGGTCGGGCTCGCGATCTCACAGAGGCGTGCGAAACGGTCGCGAAGCGAGGTCAAGCTTCGTGGCGTACGTGCACTTCATCAGCCGCCGGGGCCTGCTCTGCCTCGGCCTCCTCGGCGGCCGGCCCATCACCGGCAACCATCGCGCGCTCCGCCGCTGCGGCGACGAAATCTCGGAACAGAGGCTCAGGACGGGTTGGGCGAGAATTGAACTCCGGATGAAACTGGGAGGCGACGAAGAACGGGTGGTCGGGCAACTCGACGATCTCGACAAGGCGCTCGTCGGGCGAGGTCCCGCTGGCAACCAGCCCCTCGTCCTCCATCCGGCGCCGGAGCTGGTTGTTGACCTCGTAGCGATGGCGGTGTCGCTTGTAGATGACGGCCTCGCCACCGAATATCTGACGAGCCTTGGTGCCCTCGTGAAGCTTGACCGGGTCCGCGCCGAGACGCATTGTCCCGCCCATGTCGGCGACTTCCTTCTGCTCCGGCAGAAGGTCGACGACGGGGTATGGCGACTCGGGGTCGAACTCGGTCGAATTCGCGCCCCCCATCCCGCAAACATGGCGCGCGAACTCAGCGACGGCGATCTGCATGCCCAGGCAGATCCCCAGGTAGGGAATCCCGTTCTCGCGAGCAATCTGCGTGGCCCGGATCTTGCCCTCCACGCCCCGCTCCCCGAACCCGCCGGGAATCAGGATCCCGTCGCATGCGGCAAGCGCGTCCTCGTCGATCTGCTCCGAGTTGACGAACTCCACCTCGACCCCGACGCCACTTCGGTAGCCCCCGTGAGCGAGTGCCTCGACCACCGACTTGTATGCGTCTTCGAGCCGGGTGTACTTGCCGACGAGGCCGATCTTCACGGAGCGCTCGGCGGCATCGGCGTTTCGCACCAGGTCCTCCCACTCGGACAACTCCGGTGCAGGCGCGTCGACCCCGAAATGGTCGAGGACCAGATCATCCGCGCCCTCTGCCCGCAGGACGAGAGGCACCTTGTAGATGTTGTCGACGTCGCGTGCCGAGATAACCGCCTCCTCGGGGACGCTCGCGAAGAGAGCGATCTTCTTGCGGATCTCGCGGTCGAGCCCCTTCTCCGAGCGGCAAAGCAGCGCATGCGGCTGAATACCGATCCGGCGCAGCTCGTTGACCGAATGCTGGGTGGGCTTGGTCTTCAGCTCACCGGCGTGGCCGATGTATGGGACCAGGGTCAGGTGCAGGAACATGCAGCGCTTGGCTCCAAGCTCGGAGTAGAGCTGGCGAATCGCCTCGAGAAACGGCAGCGACTCGATGTCACCGACCGTGCCGCCGATCTCAGTGAGCACGAAATCGACGGCCTGCGACTCCGCCACGATCAGGATTCGCTGCTTGATCTCGTCGGTGATGTGGGGGATGACCTGAACCGTGGCGCCGAGATAGTCGCCGCGGCGCTCGCGCCTGATCACGGAGTTGTAAACAGCGCCCGCGGTGACGTTCGACGCGCGCGATGTGTTCTCGTCCGTGAAGCGCTCGTAGTGCCCGAGGTCGAGATCGGTCTCCGCCCCATCCTCGGTCACGAACACCTCGCCGTGCTGGAATGGGGACATCGTCCCGGGATCGACGTTGATGTAAGGGTCGAACTTCTGAAGCTGGACGCGGAATCCGCGCGAGACCAGGAGGCGGCCGATCGACGCCGCCGCGATCCCCTTTCCGAGCGACGAAACAACGCCGCCGGTGACGAAGATGAAGCGCGTCTCGCCCGGCTTCACTTCGTCTGCTCGCGGTACTCGATCAACCCGGGCGAGTTTAGACGGCGAAGGGGCGGAACCGACGTGGACTGCGTAGGCGCCGGCGACGAAGTCGCGGAAACTGCCGGAGTTATCCGGGCCGGCCCAGCCGATCGAGCCACCGAAGCGGCAGGATCGCATCGATCGTCGCCGAGATCGAGCGGACCTCGCCATACACGGTCAGCGCCGCGACGATCGCAAGCGCCACCAGCCTCCCGTCGTCCGACAACGTCTCCAGTAGCGCGATCCCGGCCAGGGCGCCGATCAAGTTCGAACCGGTATCGCCCAGCATCGCGCGCTCGCGGATCGTGAAGTAGCCGACGACGAGGACCGGCCCCAGGAACACGCCGGTCAGCTCCAGCGGCCCGACCGTGGTGGCGCCGACGCAGAGCCCCGCGAGGAGCACGACGAACACCTTCTCCACGCGTCCGGGGCGCAGATCAAGCAGGTTGAACAGATTGGTGGCCAGCAGCAGCAACAGCAAGTCGGCGATGTAGTCCAGACCCTCCTGGCCACGGCCGGATGCCGCGTAGGCGGCAAGCGCCAGGGCACCGACCGCCTTGATCGCCCCGGTCGAGAACTGCCCGGCCAGCACCGCCTGGGCGTGGCCCCGCCAGCCCCGATGAGTGTCACCGGAGCTGCCGCGCCCCAGCGCGTCGTCGAGCAGCCCGAGGAGCGCGACCCCAAGGATGTAGACGGCCCAGCGGCGCAGCTCCGGATCCAGCAGGTTCAGATCGGCCCGGTCGTCCAGGAACGCAAGCGGCGCCAGAGCCAGCAGGGAACAGGCGACCAAGACGGCTCCGGCCGGGAACGCTACGTCCCGATCGCGGAAGTTGGCGCGCACCAGGCCGGTGGCAGCCATGTCTCGAAGCCAGTGCCCGGCGAGCACCATGGCGATCGCGAAGGAGAGCGCAAGGCCCGAGAGCATCAGCGCTCGACGCCGGCGGGGGGGCGCGGCCCGCCCTGCTCGATCAGGTCGGGCAGCAGGCTGTCGGCCGTTTCCTTGACTCCGAAGCTCCCCTCCGATCCGTCGAGGGCAAGGACCAGCGCCACCCGGCCCGGAAGCTGTTCGATGTTGTCCACGGTCGTCAGCCCCAGCCCTTCGAGGGCTTCGATCGAGGACTCCGAAACGTCGCTTCGCTCCGCGCCGACCACCCGCACCCCCGCATCACGCATTCCCTCGATCAGCCCCGCTTCCAGGCGCTTTGTATCGGATGCCTCGCGCGGTGTCAGGTCGTCCGGAGAATCGCGCACCACGACCGCAGCGTCAATGCTCTTGGCCTCGCCCTTGAAGCCCGTGACCAGGACGCCCAATGCATCGGCGAGTCCCGAACCCCGCCCGACCAAGAGCCCGCCCGCACGCTCAGACGCCAGCCGCAGGGCCTCGGCGCGGTTCGCTCCGGCTCCTGGCCCTCGCCCGAGGAGATCGATCAGCTCGTCGGTCTTGGGCGGCTCGCCCACGTTGGCGACCTCCACCAGCTCGGCGCCCGCGGGCGTCAGCGCCGCCTTCAGATCCGCCGTGATCTGCTGGGTGTCGGTCACCCCCAATGCGATCAGCGCAACCTCCTGGCGAGGCAGCCGCCCAGCGGTGACCGCGGGCACGATCAGCTCCTGGAACTCGCGTTCAGCTTGGAGATCCGCCTCCAAGTCACCGTTCTCGGCGCGCAGTCGATCGAGGTCCTCCCCCAGGTCCCGCTCCAGGTTGTCGGCGGTGCCCGACACGATGTCGGACCCCAGCGCTGCGCCGATCAGGATTCCGATTCCAAGCGCGAAGAAGATGGCGGCGAGCGAGGCGGCGTGATAGCGAGACGAGTAACCCATTGCTTTGCACCATCGGCCCTAGAGCTCCAGGAGCACCTCGATCTTGAGCCAGATCAAGTCGGCAAGCTCCCGGAGCGGCGCCGAGATCAACACCACTATGACCGTCAGGAGGGCGGCAACGAACGCAAACACGAGCATCATGCGATTCGAAACGCCCGGGTTGTAGAGCCTCGATACGCCCTTCGCATCGACCAGGATCTCACCGATTCGCAACCGCGTCAGGAAAGTAGACGACATCCCGGCGCGATTCTTGTCGAGAAACTCGAGCAGGTTGAACTGGGCACCGACAGAGACGATCAGCTCGGCGCCGTTTTCGAACGCCAGCAGCATCGCGACATCCTGGCTCGTGCCGATCGCGGGCGCGACCAGATGCTCAACGCCGATCTCGTCCAGCCGCTCCGAGCCGGGGGCGCGCCCGTCGCTGTAGGCGTGGACGATGACCTCCGCCCCGCAGCGCAGCGCCCGGTCGGTCGCGGAGTCCATGTCGCCCAGGACCACGTCAGGGGTCATGCCCTCCTCGAGGATCGCATCGGCGCCACCGTCGACGCCGACAAGTAGCGGGCGAACATCCTGGATATAGGCGCGCAACGCCTTCAGATCTCGCCGGTAGGTGGTCCCTCGCACGACGATCAGGACGTGACGATCCCGGAACACGGTGCGCGTCCGCGGCAGTTCGATATCACCCGCGAGCAGGTCGCCCTCTTCGCGCACGTGCGCTGCCGTGTTGGCGGCGAAGTCGGCGATCGCTCGGTCGATGCGGGTCCGCTGCTCAGCGTGACGTTCCTCGAGCTTGGCGGCGGTCAGGTGCTCGCCCCGTGCCACGACCTCGCCATCGACCCGGATGACCCCGCCGGCGATCACGAGCTCGTCGCCGTCGCTGACCGCTTCGAACAGGTCCGCCCCGGGGGCGTCGACGAGCATTATCCCGGCCCGCACCAAAAGCAGCGGACCTGCGTTCGGGTAGCGATCGGTGGACGAAGGCGAGAGGTTGATGATCCCTTTCACTCTCGAAGCAATCAGGTCCTCGGCCGCAACCCGGTCGAGGTCCGCATGGTCGATCACGGCGATGTCTTCGGGCCCCAGGCGCTTGACGAGGGCCTTGGTCCTGCGGCCAAGCCGGGCGCGACCCCGGATCGGCGTCAGCGCCAGCTCGGTTTCAGGCGCGCCCCGAAGCATCGCACGGGCGCGGGATCTCAACGGCGGGCGTGGCATTGCCGTCCCGATTATGGGCCAGGGCGCAAGGGCGCGACCGGCGGGCGCCTCTCAGGGGGCTCTGCCAGGACATGGATGTCCGGCGGGCAGAGGGCATGGATGTCCGGTGCCC
>JALZKA010000110.1 GCA_030859475.1 Actinomycetota bacterium | reverse complement strand
TGCCGCGGGTGACCGAGCCGCAAGCCGTAGCCGAGCACCACGCGCTGGGCGAGGCTCTGCCGCTGCGCGTCGGCTTCGCCGGGAAGCGGGGCCGCGCCTTCTACGGCGGCGGCGTCCAGGCGAAAGGCCCTGCCTCGGAGGACCTAGACGTCCTGGTGGCCGAGCCGGACACGGATCCCCGGGCGATCGGATCCGCGCGAGCCGCCGGCGCTCTCGTGGTCGGCCGAGCGGAAGGCGCAGCCGGGGTTCCGGGGGCGGACCTCCAGATCGGCGCTCCCGCCGAGGGAGTCATGGCCGCGGCGCCCGCGCTCGACCCGGTCGTCTACAACCCCACCGGCTTCAGGGACTCGGGGGTCGCGGGCGTGGCGGCGGTCCTGACGCGTGTCGGCGACGGCTTCGAGCAGGGATTCGGCCTGATCGCGCACACGGCCCACGACGAGCCGGTCACCGTACTGGCCCCCCCGGGGGCGGAGCTGCCGGCAATCCCGCCCGGCGCGAGCTGTGCCAGGTTTGACGCCCGGACCAGACAACCCCAGGCGGTTCGCCGCGCCGGAGAGCATCTCGGCGTCCTCGATCACCCCTCCTTCCACGCCTCCGAGCTGGAGCGGGCGGGGTGGATCGCGAAGCTCTGCGCGGCCGGTGTGCCGGTCGTCGCGGCCGGGATCTCAGACTCGCTGGCCGAGCTGTTGGGCGCCGATTTGTGCCGGGTGCTCGACGGCCTCAGGGCACGTGATCTCGCCGACCTCGACCTCCGCGAGCGGGCCTCGGTGGCGCTTCGCCGGGCGGCGCTTCGCGACCACTCCGCGCAGGCGCGCTGGCGCCAGATCTGCGCCGCCGCGGGAATCGGGCTGCCCGGCCCGCCGATGGTCTCGGTCGTCTTCGCGACCAGGCGCGAGAGCTGGCTCGAGCACGGCATCGCCCAGGTGCAAAGGCAGACCTATGAGCCGCGCGAGCTCGTCGTCTGCCTGCACGGCGACGATTTCCCGGCCGGCACCTCGGAGCGGATCCGGGCCCTCTATGACGGGCCGCTCAAGGTCCTGCGGGTCGCCGGCGAGCTGACCCTGGGCGACGCCTTGAACGCCGGCGTCGAGGCCGCGCAGGGCGAGCTGGTCACGAAGATGGACGACGACGACTACTACTCCACCGAGCACCTCTGGGACCTGGTCTTGGCGCTCGAGTACTCGCAGGCGGATCTGGTGGGGAAGGCGGCGGAGTTTGTCTACCTGGAGGAGATCGATGTCACCGTCCGTCAGATCTCGCACGACGTCGACACGCGAATGGCCGGCGGGGGCATGATGGCCCGCAGGAAGGAGCTCCGGGAGCTGGGCGGCTGGCCGCAGCGCTCCCGCGGCGAGGATCTGGCCCTGATCCGCCGCTTCGCCGACGCCGGACGGCCGATCCGCCGGATCCCCCCGCACGGCTACATCCTCAACCGCCACGGCGTCGACCACACCTGGCGCCCACAGGTGGACTACTTCCTGTTTCGCTCCGAGCATCAGTGGCGCGGGCTGGGCTTTGACGTGACCGCGATCGAGCCGCCAGCGGACCCGCACACGCGCATCCCCTGAACAACTCCGCCGGAAGCCTCGGCTTCGCCTACGTTTCCGTCGGGGCAGGGCGCGTTACGGGGAGGCAGGTCGTAAGCGCTGCTACCGCGACGATGTCGCTAGCCCGTGACCTCTTAGTGCGTGGGATAGCCCAGTTCGCGCAGGCGGTCGCCGGCGATCGCCTCGAACCTGGCGATGTCGTCGGCGGGCATCTCCTCGCGCCAGCGGTCGATCCTGCTCGGGTCTGGCGGGCGCTTGAGGTTCTCCATGATCTTCATACGCTCGTCCGTCGAGACGATCCGCCCGTCGGGTGCCACTTCCTCGGGTGGCGTCTCGACCGCGATGCGCTCGTCGACGTTCTCGTAGAAGCGGACCATGCGATCGTCGAACGGCACGTCGATGAACTCGGCGATCCTGCGCAGGTTCGGCTCCGGGTCGCGCACCAGGTCCTCGTAGATGATCTCGGTGTAATTGGGGAGCCTCTCCGCCTTGTGGCGGGCCTCGTCGAGCCGCGCGACCCAGAACTCGGCACAGCCTTCGATGGTGTCGGGGCCGAACCACAGGTCCTTGATCGAAAGCGCGACGGCGCGACCGTCGCGGATCAGGTGAACGAAATGGGCCTCCGGCAGGATGCGGTGGATCAGGTCCATCTTGCGGACGTAAAACGGCGTCTTGTCACCCCAGCGGGGCTTGTCGATCTTCTCCGCGTACATCTCGTAAAAGCACCGCACGCCGTCACCCAGCTTGCGCGGATTGCGCTCGCGTACCCGCTGGGCGAAGGCGTCGGGGTCGAGGTGGAAGTCCACCCAGCGCTTGTGCGTCGTGACGGCCTCGATGAACGCCTCGACCTCGTTCTCGCCCGGACGGCGCTTCGCGGCCTGCCACATTTTCTGCGCTCTGGTGATGAAGTAGGTCTCGGGCGGGATCGCGAGGTCGGGATGGGCGTCCAGCATCAGCCGCAGCATCGTCGTCCCCGAACGGGGGGCGCCGACCACGAACGGGACCGGGACCCGATCGGCTGCATCGCGACCGCCGCGTGATAGCGCGCCTTTCAATCGGGCCAAACGGGACAAGCGGGCAAGTCTAGAGCCCGATTGGTGGGGTTTCGGGGAGAGGCGGAGGGCGAGGGCGGGTCTCACGGGTTCGGCTCGAGAGCCTGGGCGCCGCCGCGACCCGCCGGCAGGTAGCGGTCCACGTAATCCCCGCAGGCGTCAACCTGCGGCTTTACTACTGGCGCTTGCGCCGGCGTCAGGGCGACGTCCCCCAGCCAGACCTGTCGCTTCACCGCCAGCGCACGCTGGAGACCGCTCGGCTCGGCCGCGTCCACCTCGACTTCGACCTCGTCGCCCGCGCCGGTTGCGGACCCGGCCGGCCAGAAGGCGCCACGACCGGCGCCAATCAGGTAAAAGCCCTCGAGCGACGGGGGAAGCCGGGCGACCTCCTCCCCCTCGACGCTGACCGTCAACGCGACCTGCGAGTGGTACTGAAGCGAGATCCCGTACTCGCCGGCGGGGGCGGGAAGGGTCTGGCCGGCGCTTCCGGGAGCTTCAAAGGCGAACCCAGGGTCCCACCCGTATTGCGTGCCGACGACCGGTCGCTCCAGCACCAGGGCGTCACCGCCACGAGCGATCGCGGCGTCGGCGTCATCCGTCCCGCAGAGCAGCACGGCGCCCGGGTCTCCCCCTTCCGCTGGCAGGACGTCAGTCCTTGCCACCTCCCCTTCACGCTTCCAAAGCACGTAATCACCGCGCCGCGCGACCTCACGGAAGCTCGGTGGAGGTGTCGACTGATACGGAGCCGCGGTTGTGATCGCGAACCGGAAATCCTCGAGGCGACGCGGCTCGATGGTGTCGAAGTCGACGGGCAGCCCCTGCTGCCAGGTCTTGGCCCCGCGCGAATCGACATCGGCGGGGACATAGCCGCCGGGACTGCGGGCCAGTGTCCCGCGCAGCCAATAGCCGGCGAAGCGGTCGATTCCCAGGAAGGCAAGCCGTTCGCCCTGCGCCCGCTTCGCCAGCGCCTCCAGATCGTGACCGCGATCGTCAAAGCCGACGGGAGCGGCCCGCAACGCCAGGAAGGTGGAGGCGAGTGCCGCGGCGCAGAACAAGCCACCGACTGCCAAACGAGCGCGGTCCTTGGCGACCTGGCTCCCGGCCGAGCTGGCGAGCAGCCACCTGACCGTGATCAGCATCGCGATCGGGGCGAGGATCGCCAGCGCCTTCGCCTCCACGTGGATCTGCGCGACCGGCCGGCTGAGCGCGTAGATGAAGCCCGCCGCGACCAGGGCCGCGAGGAACGCCCACTCGCGCCGCCGGATCAGAGCGATCGTGGCGCCGAGCACGCAGAGGGAAGCGAACCCGGTCGCGACGAAGGCCCCGGAGACCTCCCCCCGGACGACGCGGAAATCGCCCTCCGGCCAGACGCCCAGGGCTTCCCCGGGCCAGACGGGAGAGGGAAGCCGGCCACTGGAGTCCTGCACGTCCCCGATCTTCGTGATGAATGAGCTCGCCGGCCCGAGGACAAGCGCGATCACGGCAAGCGAAAGCAGCCCCCCGGCGATCAGAGCGGATCGGTGCCTGACGGCCCACTCCCTGACACCGGTCAGATTCAGAGGCGGTTCGCTGAAGCCCCAGGAGAGCAGCGCCCAGACCGGGATCGCCACTGCAAACCATGCGGCTCCGGGGAGGCTGAACGTGAACACGGAGCCTGCCGCGAGGATCGCGACCATGGCGACCACCGCGCCGGAGGGAGGGGGCTCGCGCCCGCTCGCACCCGGCTCCTTCGAAGCCAAGTGAAGCGTCACCGCCAAAGCGAGGAGGAACAACCCCATCGCGGTCTCCTTGAAGCCTGACTGGGTCAGAAACGCCGCCCCGAGGTACGGGAGCCCGGTCAGGATCGCCGCCACGCCGCGCCGCCACGGCGCCAGCTGGGCCAAGGCCGACAGTGCCGCGAGCGCGGTCAGGACGGGGATCGCGAGCAGGAGGCCGTTGAAGCTCTCGACGAGATTGAAGCCGGTGCCCTCGGAGACGGACGCCGCCAGCGCCTGCGGCCCGACCGGGTAGCCCAGCCTGACCGCGTTCGGCTGCGGCCCGAATCCGTCGGCGAGCCAGTCGGCCCAGTAGAGCTGCGCCGCCTGATCGTTGGTGTAGATGCCCTCGCCGAGGATCCCCGTTCGCTCGTTGAAGAGGAACGGAAGGCAGGCGAGCATCAGGACGGCCGCCGCGACGCCGATGGCGACGAGGTGCTGAGCCCTCGGAGCATCCAACGTCCCGGAGTCTGGCGCTATCCGGTGACTCCGGGACGTTCGTGGGGCGCGGTGCGCCACCACCACCGAGCCGGCCACCAGGAACGCCAGGATGATCGCCGCGGTCAGCCCTCGGCCGGGCAGACGCACCAGAAATGGCGCCAGCGTGACGAGCACGGCGAGGCCGACCGCCCCCGCCATCCATTCGGGCCGGCGCCAGCCGGACAGGAGCATCGCGGCACGGCCGATCACGACCGCGGCGAGCACGATCAGAATCGCCGTTAGAAGGATGCCGAGCATCAGTAGCCGGGTGGCGGCTGGTTCGCCAGCGGGTCCGCGTTGACCGAGTCACCGTTCAACTCCGCCGGCGAGAGGTCGGGCAAATTGCCGCACGCCTCGGGATCGAGCGGCCCCTCGATCTCATAGACGCCGACGGGCCCGGTGCGCGCCACCTCGCTGACAGCGGCATCCTCGCGCGTCCACAGGCCTTCTTTGGTGTCGGTCAGCCCGCCGGGCGTGAATGGGTCGTACATCGTCACCACGTAGTCGTAGCGACCGTCGTTCAGCTCACGACGCCAGGTTTCGCAGTCCCGGATCCGCAGGTACGCCCCGTGCTCCCCTTCGACTCCCAGCCACTGCACGTGATTCGACAGGTCGGCACCCGAGAACGCGTACTGGTTCAGGTAGCCACGGATGCCGGATATCGCGATCCGCGCGCCGCGCAAGTCCTGGGCCCAGCGCGCGGCGGGAGCGATTTGGAGCGCCGGACTCAGGTTTTGGTAGCGGCGCTCCAGGTAATGACGCTGAATCACAAAACCCCCGCCGATCGCGCCGACGGCGAGCGCTGCGGCAACGGGCCAGGTCCACGGCGCCCCCGCACCGATGAGCCCGCGCGAAAGCGCGAGGCCAGCCGCGGCGAAGGTGGCGAGCACCAGGACGCCCATCGCGACCCCGCCCTTCGTGTGGCCGCCCTCGGGCCATTGCACGATCGTCAGGGTCGTGACAAGCGCCAGTCCCGCAAGCGCCCAGAACGTGGCGGCGCGGCGACGCTCACAGGCCCGGAACCACGGCAGGCATGGCAGGAGCGTCAGGCCCAGGGCAATCGCGGGCGCCAGATAACGCAGGTTCCACTCGAACGCGATCGGCTCTCCCTCTTCCCCGCCCGCCGTCAGAGGTGTGAAGACGTAGGCGACCGCCGCGAGCAGCGCGACTGCTCCCAAGGCCCGCAGAAGCGGCTCTTTGCCGCGCCAGATTGCGTAGCAGGAGCCGAAGACCAGGGCGCCGACGACCACGGGCCAGAGCGGGCCCAGCTGCTCGGCCAGGAACTTGAGGAACCAATCGCGCCACACGTCGAAGTCCGTTGCGTAGTGCGCGACGGAAAAGCCGGGACGCAGCTCAAGGGCGCGCTCCGGCATCGGCAGGTCAAGGGGGCCGAACTTCGTAAACGGGATCGGGTTGCCGACGTTCACCAGGTTGCGCAAATACCAGTAGCCCCCGGCCAAGACCATCGGCAGCGACCACCAGACGCCAGCCCGAACCCGACTCCGCCGTGGGGCGATGATCACAACCGCGATCGTGAGGAGCGCCACCGGGGCGAGGAAGGAGAACTTCGTGCCGGCCGCCAGCCCGGCCGCGGTCCCTGCGACTGCGAGCGCGCCGGGCACGATCCTGCGCCCCCCCGCTGCCGCGTTGATCAGCACGGCCGACGCGGCAAGGAGCAGCGCGACGCCGACGATGTCGTTGAGGGCCTCGCCGGCCTGGAAGTCGACCATCGTCTCGGAGCCCAGGATCACCGCGCCGCCGAACAGCGCTTGGGGCGCCACCCCGTACGGCCGGCCGATCGCCCAGGCTGACACCAGCCCGAGCGCCAGGAAGCTGAGGTTAAGGAGCGGCGATACGAAGTCCCGCCCGAAGGCAATGATCGGGATCGCGTGGAAGACCTCGGAGTTCGCCGGGTAGAACGTGGCGAAAAAGACCGGATCGAAGAAATGGAGCTCGCCGATGTTCCCCGTCTCGAGAAATCGCGCCGCAAGCGGCCCGTGGTACCAGAGCGAATCGGCTCTGTTCATGCCGCCGGCGATGCCGGTCAGCGTCGGAATCGCCCAGCCGGCAAAGACGGCGGCGCAGACGATCGCGACTACCAC
>JALZKA010000109.1 GCA_030859475.1 Actinomycetota bacterium | reverse complement strand
GCTCGCGGACCGCATCGACCGCGTCGCTCGGGACTGCGAGCGCGTCCGGCGGGTCCGTTAGATGGGCTGGCACGAGGTGGTAGGTTGCTCGCCCGGGCCTGTTTCTCAAAGGCGATGCCCGCCCCCGGGCGGCGCGACGCTCGATCAAGGAGTGCCTGTGAACGGATCCATGCCTCACCCGTCTGCTCCTGCCGCCGGGATGATCCCCCGCCGCGCAGCGAGGAAGGGCCGCCGGAGGCTCGCGGGGACGCTGCTGGCAGGCTTCCTGTCAGTCGGCCTCTCGCCGGCCGCGATGCCCGCCCAAGCCGCTTTTCCCGGCCAGGACGGAAGGATCGCGTTCACGAGGGATATCGGCACCAACGCCGAGGTCTTCACGATGGACGCCGACGGGTCGAGCCAGGTGCGGGTCACCGACACCGCGGCCGACGAGCGCCGCCCCTCCTTCTCGCCCGGCGGGACGCGGATCGCGGTGGCGAGCCTCAGGAGCGGTAACTGGGAGATCTTCACGAGCAACTTCGACGGAACGTCGCCGTTCAACAGCACCAACGACACGGCCGCCGAGGACTACACCCCAGCCTTCTCCCCCGACGGCACCAAGATCGCCTACGCGAGCTTTCGGGGGCCGAACGCAGACATCTACCTGACCGATCCCGACGGCTCGGGCGAGCGGCGCCTCACCACCACCGATCCGGCGGACGAGTTCTATCCCGCCGTCTCGCCCGACGGCGAGAAGATCACCTTCATGAGCGATCGGGACGGCGACTGGGAGATCTTCATCATCGACGCCGATGGGACGAACGAGAGGAAGCTCACCGACAACGGCGCCGGAGACCTCCACCCCGTCTTCTCGCCCGACGGCAAGAGGATCGCGTTCGAGAGCAACCGCAACGGCAACGTCGAGATCCTGACGATGAAACTGGACGGCACCGCAGCGAGGAACCGCTCCAAGAACCCGGCCACCGACCTCCGTCCCGCCTTCTCGCCCGACGGCGAGGAGATCGCGTTCGACACCAACCGCGACGGCAACCGCGAGATCTACACGATGAACGCCGACGGCTCGAATCAGGTCAACCGCAGCCGCAACCCAGGCTCCGACGACGCCGTCCCGGACTGGGGAGTGAAGATCGGCCCGCCGCGGGTGAGCGCGCGACGCTTCCCCAGGCGGTGCGCCTCTCAGGGCTTCAGGGTCCGGGTGAAGATCGCCAGCGCCGACTCGCGGCACAAGGCGAAGGTGTCCCTGGACGGTAGGCGGATCGCGAAGACCCGCAAGGCCTCCTTCAAGCTGCGCGTGCCCGCCAAGCGCCTGAGGCGCGGCCGGCACCGGGTGACGGTGCTCGTCCGGGACGTCGCCGGCAACCGCACGCGGCGCAGCTTCAGGTTCCGGCGCTGCGCCAAGAAGCAGCCTTCAACAAAGAGGCGGCCCGGCTAGGAGAAGTCGCCGCGCTGCGTGTGCTTGGGCTATCTTCGCCCGACCGCCCAAACCGGAAACCGTCCCCCGCAGAGCGTTTGGAGTTTTCGGCGCCTGGCTCCTGGGAGCTTCGATGCTGGCTCTTGGGGGGGGCCAGCTACCGCCCCCCGCGCCGCTTGACTCGTTCGCAGTTGCGTGCGACGCGGTCTGAGCGGTCGGCGATCACGCGGTCGCGGCCGGGGCCGCAGTTGATCCGGTCGCGCTTGCCATCGCGCGCGCCGATGCGGTCGTTGCCCGAGTTGCCGCTGATCCGGTCGCTGCCCGAGTTGCCATCGAGGCGGTCGTTGCCGCGATCGCCAGCGATCCGGTCGTTCGAGCTGCCACCGGCGATGCGGTCGTTGCCAGACCCGCCGTTGATGCGATCACGCCCACGGCTCCCGGAAAGGCGGTCATTGCCACCAACCCCGTGCAACACATCATTGCCAAAGCTGCCGAGGATCAGGTCGTTGCCCGCATCGCCAAACGCCCGGTCGTTGCCCCGCCCCGCGGTCAGACGATCGTTGCCAGGCCCGCCGCGCAAACGATCGTTGCCGGCGCTCCCGCTCACCCGATCCCTACCACGGCCACCCACCATCGAATCCCTGCCAGGGCCACCCTCACCGCGATCAGCACCCGTACCGAGATCGACGCAGTCATTGCCCGCGAGCGCATCGACGACATCGTCGCCACCCGCCGACAGGATCCGATCAGCACCGACCGTGCCCGTCAACCTGTTCCCCGCAGCCGAACCACGAATCACGCTCGAACTCGAAACCGCCGGGCAAACCGTCCCAGGCGAAGGGCCCGGACCCGGATAGGGCCCCGGGTAGCTGGCCGGCCGGATCCGCTGCCAATCGCAGTTGCCGTCGAAGCCCGGGTTGTTGGTCAGGCGCCGCTGGTCGGATCCGTCGGCATTCGTCGAGTAGACCTCGGTGTTGCGGCTCGTCTCGGCAGGTCCCATCGTCGCATCCCGGCCGCTGTCGAAGATGATCCTGCGCCCGTCCGGGGACCAGGCCGGGTACTCGTCAACAGCCGTGTTGGGGCCGGGGACGGGCGGGGGCTGGGGCGTGTTGTCCCCCCCGTTGGTCGTCAGGCGCCGCTCGCCGCTACCGTCGGTGTTGATCACGTAGATCTCGGCGTTCCCGCCCGTCCTCCTGCCGTCGGAGGGTCTGGGGGCGCCGTGGCGGTGGCTCTCGAACGCGACCTGCCTGCCGTCGGGCGAGTAGTGCGGCCTTACGTCCCAGTCCGGCGCCAAGCCGGTCACGCGCCTTGGATTGCCGCCGTCGGGGTCGATCTCGTAGATCTCGTACTGCTCATTGCCATCGCGGTCGGAGTTGAACGAGATCTTGCTGCCGTCGGGCGACCAGGCCGGGCGGGTCTCGTCGACGAAGCCGGTCGCCGTCGTCAGCCGCCTGACGTCTGTGCCGTCGATCTTCATCGTATAGATGTCGAAGCGTCCGGCGGTTCCCCGCGGGCTGTCGAAGACGATCCTGGTGCCGTCGGGCGAGAAGCTCGCCGAGCGGTCCTCCCCGGCGGAGGTCGTGAGACGGGTGACGCCCGTGCCGTCAGAGTTCATGATGTACAGCTCTCCGGTGCTGCTGTCCCTGCGGCTCGTGAAGACGATCTTCGTGCCGTCAGGGGAGAAGACAGGGTCGCCGTCGATGACCGCATTGCTCGTGAGCACACGCACGTCGCTGCCGTCGGGGTTCATCGTGTAGACCTCGTTGCGGGAGAAGCCGGCGGGAGGCGGATCGGACGGAGCCGCCGGGCCGCGCGCGCCCTCACACGCGATCCTGCCGTTGTTGCCCGGGAAGGCAGCCTCGACTGACGCAGTCTCCCGCAAGCCCAGAGCAGCCACCAGAGCAAGGGCGAGGGCAGCCAGGAACAGACTCCCGCCGAGCCGTGAGCAAAGGCTCCGGCGCCTTACCCTAGATCTCCTACTCACTCCTGCCCTCATGCACGCTCCCTGTCATGCCTCACCCCTGCTCGGGCGGTCGATCCTCGTCGGGTCATATCGAGCCGTACCACCGTCGTATAGCAGGGTGCATCCCTTCCCGGCAATAGGTGTCAGGCGCACATAGGGTTAGGGTCCGGCGGGCCGACCCGCTCTCGCGGGAGCTGCCACGCCGGTGCCGTGCCGGGACTACCGCCCCCCGCGCCGCCTGACTCGCTCACAGTTGCGTGCGACGCGGTCTGAGCGGTCGGCGATCACGGTGTCGCGGCCGGTGCCGCAGTTGATCCGGTCGCGCTTGCCATCGCGCGCGCCGATGCGGTCGTTGCCCGAGTTGCCGCTGATCCGGTCGCTGCCCGAGTTGCCATCGAGGCGGTCGTTGCCGCGATCGCCAGCGATCCGATCGCCAGAGCTCCCGCCGGCGATGCGGTCGTTGCCAGACCCGCCGTTGATGCGATCACGCCCACGACTGCCAGACACACGATCGTTGCCGCCAACCCCGTGCAGAACATCGTTGCCAAAGCTGCCGAGCACGAGGTCGTTGCCAGAGTCGCCAAACGCGCGGTCGTTGCCCCGCCCCGCGGTCAGACGATCGTTACCAGGCCCGCCGCGCAAACGATCGTTGCCGGCGCTCCCGCTCACCCGATCCCTGCCGCGACCGCCCGCCATCTGATCCCCACCAGGGCCGCCCTCGCCGCGATCGGCGCCGGTACCGAGATCGACGCAGTCATTGCCCGGGAGCGCATCGACGACATCGTCGCCCCCGGCGGACAGGATCCGATCGGCCGCGGCGGTGCCGGTAATCCTGTTGTTCCCCGCAGTACCACGAATCACGCTCGAGCTCGACGCCGCCGGGCAAACCCTCGCCGGCGAAGGGCCAGGGCCCGGATAGGGCCCCGGGTAGGAGGGCGGAGATACCGGTGTGGCCGCCGCGGGAATCGCCTGCCAATCGCAGCCTCCGTCCGTGCCTGGGGCGGTGGTCAGGCGCCGCACGTCGCTGCCGTCCGTGGCGTTCATCGTGAAAACGTCGTTGTTGGCCGGCAGCGGCGAGGGTGGACTGTCGCGTAGGCTCTGGAAGACGATCCGCTTGCCGTCGGGAGACCAGATCGGCTGTGTGTTGCGCCCGACCGGGTTGTTGGTCAGCTGCGTGACCCCGGTGCCGTCGGCGTTCATCCTGAAGATCTGGTTGGGCTGGCCGGTGACGGCGCGCTCGAAGACGATCTGCCTGCCATCGGGGGACCAGTCCGGATTGAAGTCATTGGTCGGATTGGTGGTGAGGCGTGCGACTCCGGAGCCGTCGGCGTTCATCGAGTAGATCTCGAAGTTGCCCCCCTGTTGCGGCGCGCCGGGTGCGCGATCGCGATTGCTCCAGAAGACGATCTTGGTGCCGTCGGGGGAGCCCCTGGGGCCGACGTCGGTCGCTCCGGGTAGGTTGGTCAGGTTCGTCGGGCTGGCGCCGTCGGAGTTGATGCTGAAGACCTCGTAGTTCCCGGTCCTGGTCGTCTCGAGGTAGATCTTGCTGCCGTCGGCCGACCAGCCGATCGGGACGTCGATGCCGGCGATCGCGGTGACGCGGGTGACACCCGAACCGTCGGAGTTCATCGTGTAGACGTCGTCGCTGCCGCTCCGCAGGCTGTCGAAGGCGATCTTCTTCCCGTCAGGAGAGAAGGCGGGATCGGTGTCATCGTTGAAGAAGCCCGGTGGGTCTGTCGGACTTCTGACGGGGTTGTCGGTCAGGAAGACCTGTCCGGTGCCGTCCGGATTGATGGTGTAGACCTCAAAGTCCTCGACGGCGTCCGGGTTTGGGACCGTGCGGTCCTTCGGCCCGGTACACGCGATCTTTCCGTTGGTCCCCGGGAAGGCGGCGTGAGCGGGGGCACCCGTGAAGCTGAGGCCCGCAAAGACGGCGAGCGCCAGGACGGCGCCCCCGAGCGAGAGAACGCCGACGGCGCCGAAGCGACCTCGCGAAGGATGAAGATGATCGATGCGGGACAAGGCGCGAAACCTTTCGAGAGTCAAGTCTTCGTGGGGGTGTGCTTAGCGAGGACGATAGTGTCTTCGGGCCCTCTTCCTGCCCATCCGCTCGCTCCTGATCGTTGATCCGCCGCCTATGGGTGCACCAGCCGCGATTGCTGGACTATCTCGCGCCCGCCCCCCTGAGCCGCTCGCAGAAGTCGTGGGGGGTTACCGCCGCCGCCTGACTCGTTCGCAGTTGCGCGCGACGCGGTCCGAGCGGTCGGCGATGACGCGGTCGCGGCCGGGGCCGCAGTCGATCCGGTCGCGCTTGCCATCGCGCGCGCCGATGCGGTCGTTGCCCGAGTTGCCGCTCACGCGGTCGCTGCCCGAGTTGCCATCGAGGCGGTCGTTGCCGCGATCGCCAGCGATCCGGTCGTTCGAGCTGCCGCCGGCGATGCGGTCGTTGCCAGACCCGCCGTTGATGCGATCACGCCCACGGCTCCCGGAAAGGCGGTCATTGCCACCGACGCCGTGCAGAACATCGTTGCCGAAGCTGCCCAAGATCAGGTCGTTGCCAGCGTCGCCAAACGCGCGGTCGTTGCCCCGCCCCGCGGTCAGACGATCGTTACCCGGCCCGCCGCGCAAACGATCGTTGCCAGAGCTGCCGCTCACACGATCCCTACCACGGCCACCCACCATCGAATCCCCACCAGGACCGCCCTCACCGCGATCAGCACCCGTCCCGAGATCGACGCAGTCATTGCCCGCGAGCGCATCGACGACATCGTCGCCACCCGCCGACAGGATCCGATCAGCCCCGACCGTCCCAGTCAACCTGTTCCCCGCAGCCGAACCACGGATCACGCTCGCACTCGAAACCGACGGGCAAACCCCCGCAGGCGAGGGACGCGGACCCGGACCCGGATAGATCGGCGGATAGACAGGGGCGGCCGCCACGGGAATCGGCTGCCAATCGCAGAACTCGTCAACGGACACGGCGCTGGTCAAGCGCGTCACGCCGCTGCCGTCGGCGTTCATCGTGTAGACCTCACGGTCGCCACTGCGATCGCTGTTCCAAACGATCTTCGTACCGTCCGGCGACCAGGCGGGATTTTGGTCGGTTGCCTCGTTGGCCGGCGTAGCCGGATCGTTGGGGGAGTTGGTCAGACGCGTGACCCCTGTCCCGTCGGCGTTCATCTTGTAGATCTCCGGGTTGCGTGACGTGGTGCTACCGGGATTGAAGTCCCGCTGGCTCCACCAGACGATCTGCTTGCCGTCCGGGGACCAGTTCGGCGAGCGGTCAATGCTCGGAGAGTTGGTCAGGCGGGTCAGATTGCTGCCGTCGGGGTTCATCGTGAACAGCTCTTCATCACCGCCGTTCCGGGCGCTGCCGAAGACGATCTTGCTGCCGTCGGGCGATGCATTGGGGAAGACGTCAATGGTCTCGTTGCCCGGGGTAGCGGGATCGTTGACGGAGTTGAAGGTCAACCTCGTCTGATTGCTCCCGTCGGACCTCATCGAATAGATCTCGATGTTCCCGTCGCGGGCGCTGTTGAAGTAGATCGTCTTGCCGTCGGGCGACCAGCCGTTCGCGCGGTCCTCCCCGATGGCGTTGGTCAGGCGTGTCACATTCGTGCCGTCGGCGTTCATCGTGTAGATCTCGGGGCCGCCGC
>JALZKA010000108.1 GCA_030859475.1 Actinomycetota bacterium | reverse complement strand
TCCTGGTTCGTCGTAGTCCGGACAAGACTGAGGGTACCGACGGACCCGAGCGGGTAGGTGCCTAGCCACGCAATCGATCGCGGCCGAGGCCCGGTCGCAAGGAGGCGAGCATCTTGAGCGAGACGGACCATGGGGCAATGTGGCGGCGGCGACTCGCGGTCGGCGTGTCAGCTCTGGCGATCGGCAGCTTCGGCGGAGGCGCGATCGGCTGCGGCGATGACAACGACGAGAGCGACATCGAGGACGCCGCCGAAGAGGTCGGCGGCGCCGCCGAGGACGCGGGTGAAACCGCCGAGGAAGCAGCGCAGGACGCCGGTGACGCCGCGGAGGATGCCGCCGAGGACGTGGATGAGGAAGTAGACGACGACGGCGAGAATGACGACTCCGGGGGCGGGGTCGAAGCCGGCGACGACGCTAAGTAGCGGCAGGGACTAAGCCGCCGGGGCGACGCCGGGCTCTCGGCTTCGCCCCGCCGGCTCCGCCTCGACCGTCCCATCCCCATCGGGATCATCGTCGGGCGGTAAAGCGCCCCCGCGCTCGGTGCCCGCGATCAGTTCGTCGTCCTTCGCCTCGGCCGGGACAAAGCCCGACTTCATGCCGAAGTAGACGGCCTGGGGATGGTGGGCGATGATCGCGACGGTGGATTGCTCGGGCTCCACCGCGTAGCCGCCTGTGAGGCTCATCCCGATCTTGCCCAGGTCGAGCAAGCGCCAGAGCTTTGCGTGCTCGGACTGGTCGGGGCAGGCGGGGTAGCCCCACGAGTAGCGCCGGCCTTGGCCGGCCCCGATGCCCAACGCGCGGCGGACCTCCGCGTGGAGCCACTCGGCCAAGCCCTCGGCTGCCTGCACGCCCAGCCCATGGACGAAAAGCTGCTCGGCGAACTCGCCCTCGGCTTCCAGCCACTTGATCCGTTCCGTCACCTCAGGCCCCACCGTCACCCCCTGAAGCGCAACCACATCGCGCTGGGCCCCTTCCGCCAAGGGACGGTAGAAGTCAGCCAGGCAGATCCGGTCGTGCTTCGGCTGCCGCGGGAAGACGAAGCGCTCGAGCTCCCGGCCCGGCTCACCGGGATCGAAGATCACGAGCTCGTTGCCGTCCGCGTTGCACGGGAAGTAGCCCAGGCGTGCCTGCGGACGCAGGTAATCCTGCTCGCGCCACATCCGCTCGAGCTTCGGTGCGAAGCCCTCCTCGCCGTCGTGCCCCTCGACGATGCGACGCCAAGCCTCGCCTTTGTTGCCGCGCCCGCCCCAATGGAGCTTGAACAGGACATGCCGGTCCAGGTAGGCGAAGACCTCGCCGAGGTCGATCTCGACGTCGCGGACGCCCCGGTGCGGCGGCTCCGGGATCGGAACGTCGGTGGCGACGGTCGAGCGCACCGAGTCGTCGGTGGTCGGCGGTGACTCGTCGATGACCTCGGGCTTTCCGCGCAACTGCCTCGCCTCGTCCCGGATCTTCGCCACGAGGGTTGCCCGCGCCTCGTCGTCGACGAGCGCGTCGACGGTGTCGAGCCCGGCGAAAGCGTCCTTGCAATAGAAGACCCCGGGCGCATAGACCTCATCGGACTCCTTGCCGTGCGGGTAGAGCACGCGGCGTCCAAAGTCGCGGTTGATCGCGGCGCCCCCGATCAGCACCGGAAATTCGAGGCCTCGCTGGTGCAGCTCCTGGATGCAGGCGGGCATCTGCTTGGAAGTCGAGACCAGGAGGGCCGAGAGCCCGATCGCATCGGCATCATGCTCGACCGCGGCGTCGATGATCGTGTCGATCGGGACCTGCTTGCCCAGGTCGACGACCGTGTAGCCGTTGTTCGTCAGGATCGTGTTGACCAGCGACTTGCCGATGTCGTGGACGTCACCGAACACCGTCGCGATCACGACCTTGCCCTTGGTATGGCCCTCCATCCGCTCCAGGTAGTTCTCGAGCTGAGCGACCGCCCGCTTCATCACCTCCGCCGACTGGAGGACGAAGGGCAGGATCAGCTCACCGGCGCCGAACTTGTCGCCGACCTCTTTCATCGCGGGCAGCAGAACCTGGTTCAGCGTGGGGACCGCGCCGATCTTCTCCACCGAGCGGTCGATCCACTCCTCCACCCCGTCCTTCTTCCGGCGCAGGATGTGCCAGTGAAGCGCCTCCTCGGGCTCCATGTCGGCGGTCGGATCCGCAGCTTCTGCCTCGTCCTCCGGTCCCTTCGACTCGAAGTGCTGGATGAACAGCTCGAGCGCGTCGTCCCGACGGTTGAAAACCAGGTCGTCAGCCAGCTCGCGCTCGTTTAACGGAATCTCCGAGTACGGGGTGATGTGGTTCGGGTTGACCATCGCCAGGTCGAGCCCGGCATCCACGCAGTGGTGCAGGAAGACGGAGTTGAGGACGGCGCGGGTGGGCTGGCCCACCCCGAAGGAAACGTTCGACACGCCCAGTGAGGTCTTCACCCCGGGGATCCCGTCCTTGATCGCCCTGATCCCCTCGATCGTGGCGAGCGCCGAGGGCTTCCACTCGTCGTCGCCCGTGGTGAGCGTGAAGGTGAGCGCGTCGAAGATGAGTGCTTCGCGGTCCAACCCATGCTCGTCACAGGCGATCTCCGTGATCCGCTTGGCGATTTCCAGCTTGCGCTCGGCCGTCTTCGCCATCCCGACCTCGTCGATGGTCAGCGCGATCAATGCGGCGCCGTGGGCCTTCGCCAGCGGAATCACCCGATCGGCCTTGTCACGGCCGGCTTCCAGGTTGATCGAGTTGACGATCGCGCGGCCTGGGATCGCCTCGAGCGCCGCCTCGATCACCTCGGGCTCGGTTGAGTCGATCTGGATCGGCGCGGGTTGCGTCAGCGAGATCCGCTGGACGACCTCGCGCATCTGCACGTCCTCGTCGGCCCGCTCGGTCAGGGCAACGCAAACGTCAAGCACGTGGGCGCCGCCCGTGACCTGATCCTCGGCGACCTGCACCAACCCGTCGTAATCGTTGGCCAGAAGCAGCTCCTTGGCCTTGCGCGATCCCTGCGAGTTCACCCGCTCGCCGACGAGCGTCGGGCGCGGCTCCTGCACCAGGTCGGTCGCGGTCATCATCGAGCTGACCAGGGGTGGCGTGCCGGCTGGGCGCTCGCCGGGAACGCGGCCCTCGACCCGCTCGGCGATCGCGCGGATGTGATCGGGTGTGGTCCCGCAGCAGCCGCCGACGATGCCCACACCGTGGCGCTCGACGAACTCACCGAGAACCGCGGAGAGCTGCTCCGGCGTCTCGGGGAAAATCGTCTCGCCGTCAGGGCCCTGCAACGGCAGGCCCGCGTTCGGTATGCAGTGGATGGGCAGGGTCGAGTGCTCGCCCAGGAAGCGGATCGCGTCGCGCATGTCCTCGGGACCGGTCGAGCAGTTGAGGCCGATCACGTCCACCTTGAGCGCCGTCAGGGTGGTGAGCACCGCGGCGATGTCGGTGCCCAGGAGCATCTTGCCGCCCTGGGGCAAGAGCGAGACGGAAGCCTGGATCGGAACCGGCCGGCCCGTGGCCGCAAAGGCTTCGCGCGCGCCGAAGACCGCCGCCTTCACCTCCAGGATGTCCTGGGCTGTCTCGATGATGATCAGGTCGGCGCCGCCCTCGATCAGGCCACGCGCCTGCTCCTCGAACACCTCGGCCAGCTTCCGGAAGGAGATGTCGCCGAGCGTGGGATCGTCCGATGCGGGCAGGAAGCCGGTTGGCCCGATCGAGCCGGCGACGAAGCGGTCGTCGCCCACTGCCTTGCGCGCGATCTCGGCCGCCCTGCGGTTGATCTCGGGCGTGTGCTCGCCCAGGCCCCACTCGTCGAGCTTCAGCCGGGATGCCTGGAAGGTGTCGGTCTCGACGACTTCGGCCCCAGCTTCCACCATCGAGGCGTGGACGCCCTCGATCACGTCCGGGCGGTTCAGGACCAGCGCCTCGTGGCACTTTCCCTGGAGGCCGCCGTAGTCGTCCGCGGTCAGGTCGAACTGCTCCAGGGTCGCGCCCATGCCGCCGTCGAAGACCACGACCCGCCGGCGAACCGCGGCCAGATAGTCCCGCTCGCTCATGGGCGGAAATGGTATGGGTCGGTTGCGGTCAAAATGGGCCTCCATCGTCCCCGGCGGTAGCACCCTGTCCGCGGAGCACCGCGGGGCGGGTTGCTGCGACGTCACCGGGCCGGGCCCCTCGGTCGCTCTTGATGGACTACGGGAAGTAGGGTAGCCGGAGCGCCGACCCGGAGCTACCCGATGGTCTCGCCCGCACCCTGGACCGGGGCCGACCGCGGTTGCAGCTGCACCGGCGCCGTCGAGAGCGCACGCATCCGCATGTCCGACCAAGTGACCCCCTCGCGCACCAACGCGGGCAGGCCGAGCGCCACGGCCGTAGCGATCTCGACCGCCTGCAAGATCACGCCGTACGCCAGGGCATCGGCCGCAGGGATTCCGAATCCGGTGGTCAGGACGCTGATCACGGCGAGCTGGAAGACGCCGATGTTGGAGGGGGTCGCGGGCACGACCGCGGTGACGTTGACCGCAAACAGGACTGCCGCGGCCGCCCCGATGCCGATGCTGGCATGGTGATCCAGCCCCAGAGCGGTGAACAGCACGAAGCAGGCAAGGAGCTGGAGCGCCCAGGCGCCGAGCTGGGCGGTGGCGGCGATCGGGCCACGGCGCGGATCACGGAAGACGACGAGGCCGACCCTCACCTTCGACAACGCGTCCTTGATCGCCAGGACGGCGCGCGCGCTCCGGCCGGAGCCGCTTTGGCGCACCACGCTCGGCGCCAGGAGGACTCCGACGAGGATCAGGAGCGGCGCCATGCTGACCAGGAACAACCGCTCGGTCCGGGAGTGGAACAAGTCGGTCGAGCCGACGATGATCGCCCCCAGGATCGCGAGCGCCACCAGGTTCAGAGCGGTCTGGGAGACCAGCGTCCCAAGCAGCACCGGAAAGCTCTCGCGCATCCTGCCGGTGCGCCGGGCCAGCACCATCGCCCTGGCGGGCTCGCCGAGGCGGGCGGGCAGGGTCGCCGACATCAGGACGCCGATCATGGTTGCCGACGTCACGTCGCGCCGCCGCAGCGGCATCCGTGGCAGGGCGGCGGCGGCGATCGCGGACCAGGAAACTGCGCGCAAGAACAGCGAGGCGACCATCAGGGCCGTGGCAACCAGAACCCAGCTCAAATCTGAGCGCACGATCGACTCGACGACGTTGTCCAGCCCGATCCGCTGGGCGGCGATGGCGCTCAGACCGGCGCCCAGGACCGCCGCCACGCCCAGCCCCGCACGACGAGCCGTGCGTGCACGGCGGGAGCCGACCTTGACGGGATGCGGATCCAGGCCGGGCCCGCGCGCGGGCGGCTGTGGCCTGCTGCCGTCGATCGGAACGAGCCCGGCGCGCCTGGGAAGCCCTGCGAAGCCGGGCCCCGGCCGCGACGCTTCGCACGCCTCTTCGTAGACGGCCTCGACCTGCTCCGCGACCGTGCCCCAGCCGTAGCGCTCCGCCGACTGCCGGGCAGCCGCCGCCATCGCCAGGCGCCGCTCGGGCTCGTGGTGGAGGGCCTGGAGCTCCTCGGCAAGGCGTTGCGGATCAGCCGGCGGGACAAGTATGCCGTCGACGCCGTCGGCCACAACGTCGGAGTAACCCGCGATGTTGGAGGCGATCACCGGGGTCGAGGCGGCGAAAGCCTCCGTGAGGATCATCCCGAAGCTCTCCCCGGACAGAGACGGCGCGCAGAGCACGTCCGCTTCGTGGAGCCGGCGCCACAGCTCGTCGTGGGAGACCCGGCCGAGGGCGTGCACGTTGTGCTCCGCGGCCGGGCCGGACAGATAGCGGTCGACATCGTCGGGCCCCGCGCCGGCCACGGTCAAGCGCGCGGGCACATGCTCGACCAGCGCCTCGAAGGCCTGCAACAGGATCGGCAGGCCCTTGCGCTCCTCGGGCCGGCCGACGAACAGGACGCGGAGCTCCCGGGACTCAGCCATTGACGCGGCCGGCGGAGCGTCGAGATCCACGCCGTTGGGGATGATCGTGTACTCGCCGCCGAACCAGCGCTTCCCGGTCCAAGCGGCGGCCTGCGACACCGCGATCCGTGCGTGAAGCTGATTGAACTTGCGGCGTGCGCCGCAGAGGTTGGCAATCTGGTTGGGCCATGCGACGGTCGAGTACGCGTGAAACGTGCCGACCACCGGCGCCCCTTTGTACGAGCAGGCGTCCCAGGGGATCAACCCGGCCGGCGGTTCGTGGATGTGGACCACGTCGGGGCGAAACTCGTCGAGAGCGCGGCGCAGCTTCATTGCCCCGAAGGGCGATGCGGACAGATTGGAAACGGCTCCGTTCGAGCCGAAGCCGATCGTGCGGCCCACCTTGACGAGGTAATCGGGAGCCTCCCGCTCCTCCGCCTGGCTCTTGTGCAGGGCGCGCGTGAGCCGCCCCGGGTCATCCCATGGCGTGAAAAGACGGACCTCATGGCCACGCTCGACGAACTCATCGGCGAGCGCTTCGACATGACGGCTGACGCCCCCTGGGTAATTCCAGGAATAGGGCGAGACAAGCGCGATGCGCATCGCGGGAGGATACCTGCTGGTCAGATGCCCGCGGGTGCGGATAACCCGCGGGCCGGCTTCCCGGCCCGCCGGCTCCGCCCTGTGCTCTCCGCCCAGGCAACGGCCACAAACGCGGTCAGGCTCAGGACTCCGATGATCCAGAGCAGCGGCCCCGAATCGTTCGACGCGGTTCCGACCAGCGCCACGACCGCGACGCCCGCCACCGCCGCGCGTGCGGGTCGCCGTTCCCCGATCCAGCCGGAGAGCCGTTCCCTGAAGACGAGGCCGGCAATGGCCAGCCCCACGGTTAGCCACAGGACGGGAGAGTCCGAGTAAAGGTCGAACGAGTTCCGGGTCAGCCGCAAGCGACGCTCGAAGACCTCGAGCACCGCATTCCAGTCATCCGCCCCGAGCAGGGAACGCGACAAGTGCGAGTCGCCTCCGGTGAGCGCGTCAAGCGCCAAGAGGGCGCCGAGGAGCAGCAGCGCGGCCCCGGCGACCAGCGCCAGCGCCAGGCGCCAGCCCAGCCCCAGCACCACCGCCGCGGCAGCCGCCGCCGCGGCCGGCATCACGA
>JALZKA010000027.1 GCA_030859475.1 Actinomycetota bacterium | reverse complement strand
GGCCCGTACCGAGGATACGCCCTGGACGACGAGGTCAGGCCCGCTCCCTTGCAACGCCACGACTCCGATCTCGGCAAGTGTGCCCAGCCCCAGGCCAGCCGCCTCGGGTGAAAGAGGTTGCGCGTCCGCTCCGGTCAGCGCGGCGCGCAGGCCCGGAAGGTCGCGCGAGCCGGCCGCGATCGCCTGGAACACCTGCGCGAGGATCGGACGTAGCGGGAGCTCGAGATCGAGGGCGCGCAGGGAGAGCGACGGATCGAGGGCCGAGTCCAGCGTGTGCATGAACTTCGGATCGCCCGGGAGCCCGGCTGCCGCAAGGTCCTCCAGTTCCCGGCACGGAGCAGGATCGGCGATTACAACGTGAGCGAACCGGGAGGCGAGGCCGGTGACCTTCCCGAGGGCTGCCCAGTCGGCCAGGGCCACCCCGCCGCGCCCGCCGGTCAGCACCCGCTCGGCAGCCTCGGCTCCGCGCTTGAAGGAGCCTCGGGATGCGACGATCGCCAAAGCCCCGCCGCCGAACCGCCGGGGATCGGCGGCGACTTCGACTAGCCGCCGGCGCCATAGGGCGTCTGCGCACACGACCAGGACCGGCTCGCCGCTGGAGGCAAGCGCGGCCACCGTCGCAACGCCGGAGGCGCCCCTGTGCCTGATCCGCTCCCTGGCGGCCCCGAGCCCGGTGGACTCCAAAGGCCCTGGGGCGCCAGCCGCCATGGCGGCACCCAGCCGTTCCGCGTACTCCCGATCGGATGCCAGCCAATGGCTGATCGGCCTCGCCGGGGTTGACGGATCGTAGATCTCGCCCAGCAAAACTCTCGGCTCCACGGCCCCGTTCCACTCGTTCAGCTCGAGGCGGACGGACACGTCGCATGATCCTCGGGCCGCGAGCGAATCCACGCCGTCGCCGACGCCGAACGCGACGCCGGGGGCACGGGCACTGTGCGAAGCCAGCGCGAAGCGTGCGTGCCTGGCACCCTCGCCCATCGGCCGCACGTCCGCAATCGTCACCGCCGGAACCAGCAGTCGGGGCTCCGGATTGCCCTTGCCGAACGGTCCCAGACGGGCGAGCTGGCTGGCGCCTTCGAAGCCCAGGCCATCGACCCCCACGACCGAGTCCACCTCCTCGGTTCGAACGGCCGGATGATCCGCGAGCGCGGCGGCCGCGTGGGCACAGAATGCCGCTCGAAAGGGCTCGAGCGCCGCCGCTTCGATCTCGAGGCCCGCCGCGGCGCGGTGCCCACCGAAGCGTGCCAGGGAGTCGCGACAGGCGTGAAGCCCAGCCAGAAGGTCGAACCCCGGGACGCTGCGGCCGGACCCCTTGCCGCGCCCATCCGCATCCAACGCGATCAGGATCGCCGGCTTCAGCGTGCGCTCGGCGATCCGGGAAGCGCAGATGCCCACCACGCCCGGATGCCAGCCCTCTCCCCATAAGACGACCGCGGCTCGGCGATCGCCATCGGCGTCAAGCTCGCGTAGCTTGCGCTCCGCGTCGGCAAGGCATTCGCGCTCGGCGGCGCGGCGTTCGTGATTCGCGCGGTCGAGCTCGGCAGCGATGCTCGCCGCCCGCGCCTCGTCTCGAGTCAGGAACAGCTCGACGGCGGCGTCAGCCCGGTAGAGACGCCCGGCGGCGTTGATCCTGGGCGCCAGGCGAAAGCTCAGGTCGCTTGCGGCGAGCGCGTCGGGCGCCACGGAGGCCACCGCCATGAGCGCCCGGAGTCCCGGGCGGCGGGCGCGGCGCAGGTGGTCGATGCCCCGTCGCACGAGCGAGCGATTCTCGCCAAGAAGCGGCACCATGTCGGCCACCGTGGCGAGGGCGACGAGGTCGAGATCGCGCTCCGCACGCTCGACCCCCACCAGGGCGGCGACGAGCTTGTGGGCGACGCCCGCGGCGCACAGGTCTCGGCAGGGATATCCGGAGACCAGCGGATGCACGATCGGGCAGTCGGGAAGCTCGTCGCCCGGCTGGTGGTGATCGGTCACGATCACCGCCATGCCCCGCTCCTTCGCAGCCGCGACCTCCCCGGTGGAGGTAATGCCGCAGTCGGCCGTGATCAGGAGCCTGGTGCCGCGGCGCTCGAGCGCGCTGATGGTGGCCGTGGTGACGCCGTAGCCGTCGGCGATCCGGTCGGGGATCAACCAGTCGCAGTCGGCGCCGAGCTCCCGCAAGGCTCCGACGAGGATCGCGGTGGAGGTCGTGCCGTCGACGTCGTAGTCGCCGTGCACCGTGATCCGCTCGCCCGCTTCGACCGCGCGCTCGATCAGCTCGACCGCGGCGCCGATCCCGTCGAACGCGCCGGCATCGTGCCGCTCGTCGGCCGCCAGGAAGCGCCGGGCCTCCTCGACGGTTTCGTGGCCTCTGCGCACGAGCGCGACCGCAACCGCTTCCGGCAGCTCGAGGGCAGTGGCGATGCGCCGGGCGGATGCGTACGAAAATGGCTTCAGGCTCGGCAGCATCCCAGCCACCGTACGCACGGTCCGGGACGGAACCGCCCTAGGGCGTCTGCGCACCCTCCCGGCGCGTGCCCAGGAACCAGATCACGGCCAGGCCGAGCGCCGTCCCTGGCAGCGCGAAGGCGACGGTGGCGATATCCGTGTCCCCGACGCTGCGGCCGCTGGCCGTCTGGGCGATGACGCCGCTTACGACCGCGCCCGTCGTCGCCCCGATCAGGGCGCCCACGATCCCGCCCCAGAAGCGGTCCGGGAAGAAGACGGTGAAGTGCCAGAGCGCGAGCCCGACCGTGAAGAAGACCAGGACCGACACGGCTACCGGCCCTTCTTTCGCTGGCGGCGGGTCTGCCTGCGGCGCCCCGGCTGGGCCGGGCTGCGCGGTGCGCTCGCCGGAGGCCCGACGTCGCCGATCGGCTCAGCCCCGCGCTCAACATCCGACCCCGGTTCTTGTGGGACGGGCTCGTGCGCGATCGGATCGGAGCTCTCCGCCCCTGAGTTGCCATCGCCGAGCCGGGCGACGACGTTCTGCTCCGGGAAGACGGGCACGTACCCCATGGTTTCCTCGATCTGACGGCGGCGATCTCGGTACGCGTGCTCACGCTCCTTCCACTCGGTCAGCACCGGCGCCGCGATGAAGATCGAGGAGTAGGTACCGGAGGCGATCCCCAGCATCATCGCCAGCGCGAAGCCGCGCAGCGTCTCGTCGCCGAACAGCAGGATCATGGTCAGCAGGAAGACGGTGGAGAGGCCGGTGATCAGGGAGCGGACGAGGACCTCGCTCATCGAGCGGTTGACGATCTGGCTAAACGCGGCACGCGGCATTCGCGGCACGTTCTCGCGGATCCGGTCGAAGACGATCACGCAGTCGTAGATCGAGTAGCCGAGAATCGTCAGGAAGGCCGCAACCGTGGCGCTGTTGACCTCGAAGCCCATCAGCGCGTAGGCGCCACCCGCAAGCAGGATGTCGTGGACCAGGGCGATCAGGATCGGGATCGCGTACTTCGCCTCGAAGCGGATCGCGACGTAGCCGGAGATCACGAGGAGCGAAAAGATCAGCGCGATCACCGCGCTCTCTGCGATCTGCTCACCGAACGTGGGCCCGATCGTGGTGTTGGAGAAATCCTCGACCCCGAATGCCTCGTCCAGGATGGGTTCGACCTCGGGCGCCTGCTCGGGCAGGATCTTCGCCTGGATCTGAAAGCCGGACTGGGCAGCGTCCTCCTCCTGGACCTCCTGTACCTCCGCCCCCTCCATCCCCTCGATCCCGGCGTCGGAGAGCGCGGCGCGAAGCTCGTCCGTCGTGACCTGCTGCGACAGCGTGGTCTGAATCCGGGTGCCCGACTCGAAGTCGATCCCCAGGTTGAGCCCCTTGCCGGCGAAACCGAACGCACCGATCAGCAGGATGATTCCCGACGCCGCGAAGAAGTAGCGGGACATCCCGCTGAAGTCGAAGTCGGTCCGCATACGTCGCTCGCGGGCGCCCAGGAACCGCGGCGAGTTGAGAAAGCGGGAGCGGCCCAGGACGGCCAGTACCGCCTGGGTGAACAGCACGGCGGTGAACAGGGAGACGATCGTCCCGATTCCCAGCGTGAACGCAAAGCCCTTGACCCCGGCGGTGGCCAGCACGAACAGGACGAAGGCCGTGATCAAGGTGATCACGTTGGCGTCGATGATCGTCGCGATGCCCTTGCGGTATCCCTGGGAAATCGCGGACAGCATCGAACGCCCGGAGCGGACCTCCTCCTTGATGCGCTCGAAGATGACGACGTTCGAGTCCGCCGCCACGCCGATCGTCAGGATCAGCCCGGCGATGCCCGGGAGGGTCAGGGTGATCGGGATCGCCTTGATCATCGCCAGGAAGAAGAGCGCGTAGACGGCGAGGCCGAGCGCGGCGACGGCGCCCAGGAAGCGGTAGTAAAAGAGCAGGAACAAAACGACGATGATCAGGCCGCCAACCCCGGCCAGGATCGCGTCATCGAGGGCCTCCTGACCGAGCGTGGCCGAGACGGTGGATTGGCTGATCAGGCTCAGCTCGATGGGCAGGGCGCCGATCCGCAGGAACTCCGCGAGGTCCTGGGCTTGCTGGATCGTGAAGTTGCCGGAGATCTGGGCCCCGGTGCGACCGTCGATGCCACTCGGGTTCTCGACGAAGTTGATAATCGGTCGCGAGACGATTTCGCCGTCCAGGACAACGGCAAAGCTGTCCGAGACGTTGGCTGCCTCCTCGGCCGACAGCAAAGCGCCCGCGCTTCGCTCGAGGCCGCGCTCGGCGATTCGCCGGGTTACCTCCTGAAAGGCTCTGCGGCCCTCATCGGTGAACTCGAAAGTGACGTTCGGCTGGTTGGTGAACTGGTCGGTCGCCTGCTCCGGATTGCGGATGTCGTCGCCCTTGAGCTCGGGCCGGTCCCGCAGCAAGAACCACCCGCGGGGCGTGAGCGACGATTCGTCGGCGTCGCTCTCGGGATCGTCCGGGGGCTCCTCCTCGCGCAGGATCACCGTGCCCTGGGGGATCTCCTCGACGATGCTTCCGGGCGGCTGCTTGTCGTCGTCGAAGCCGAAGAACAAATCCTCCTTGACCTTGGCCGGGCCCGCCAGCGGCTCGAGGGTCGCTTCGTCGAAAAGGTAGAACTGGCCGTCGTGGGTGCACAGCGGCTCGCCGTCCTTCTCGAAGCACTCGGGGTCCTGCTCCTGCGCCGCCTTCACCGCCTCGTAGAGGCGGTTGAACGGCCGCGACTCCGGGTCGTTCAGCTTCGGGTCCGGCGGGATGACGTTCGGCTCGAAGTCATAGAAAGCGAGCTGTGAGGTCTGGCCCACCTGCTCGACCGCCTGCTGCGCGTTTTGCACCTCGGGCAGGCCGACCGAAATCTGATCCTCGCCGATGCGCGAGATCTCGGGCTCGGCGACACCAAGCGTGTCGACCCGCTCGCGGATGATGTTGAGCGCCCGGTCGACGTCGTCGGCCTCGATCGTGGGATTCGCAGGGGTAGGCCTGCCCTGGTAGACGAGCTCGGTACCGCCCTGGAGATCAAGGCCCAGGCGGGTCGGCTTGTTGACGATCGCCAAGGCGGAAAGCGCGATCAGGATCGCGACAACGGCAAGGACGATGTAGGTGCGGCGGCGGGAGCCCACGACTCAGCTTTCCCCCCTGCCTGATTTGAGGCGCGAGCGCATCGCGGCCAGCCTACCTAGAGGCTCTCTGCGGTCTACTCGGGCGTCAGGACGAGTAGCAACCCGCCGTCGTCGTCGTAGGCGGGAAAGACATCAGCGACCGCCTCCGCCGGCAGGTCCCCCTCGGCGTTCACCTGGACCTTCCTGCCGAGCGAGCGAACCCCCCACTCGAGGGTGGTGCCGATCGGATCGGCGCTGGCGCCGTCGGAGCCACTGGTCTCGTCGTTCCAGGCCAGGCCCAAGACGTCGCTCACGGGACGGCCGATCACGTCCTCGTCCTTCAGCCCCGTCAGCTCGAAGCCGCCGCGGCCCACGTCCAGGACCCGCCCGTCCTTGTCGCAGGTGAAGAACGCTGCGTCGGGGGCAGGGTAGTAGTCGTCGAGCAGCTCGAAGAGGAAGCCGAACCCACATTTCGCGCAGCCCTTGGGCCGGCTCGAAAACCCAGCGGTCCGGGAGTTGGAAAGCTCCCGGTTTCCACAGCTGGGACAGATGAAGAACGGCACGCTCCAAAAAATAGCGGTCCGGAACCCGCGGCTTCGCGCGTCGGGCTGGCTCAGAACAGCGTCGCCGCGCCCGCGGGAACGTCCAGGCCGAGGTGCGCGTAGCCGCGCTCGGTGAGCACGCGTCCACGTGGTGTGCGCTTGATCAGCCCCTGCTGGATCAGGTAGGGCTCGTAAACGCCTTCGATCGTGTCCGTCTCCTCGTCGATGGCGTCGGCGAGGGTCGTCAGGCCGACGGGGCCACCGGAGAACTTGTGCGCGATCGTCTCCAAAATCACCCGGTCATGGCGGTCGAGCCCCGCCTCGTCCACGTCGAGCAGGCCCAGCGCCTCGGTTGCGATCCGCGCGCTGATGACGCCGCTGCCCTTGACCTCGGCGAAGTCCCTCACCCGGCGCAGCAACCGGTTGGCCACTCGCGGAGTGCCCCGCGAACGCGCGGCGATCGCGACCTCGCCGCCGTCCTCGATCTCGACGCCCAAGATCCCGGCGGAGCGGCGCACGATCGTCGCCAGGTCGTTCGGCTGATAGTGCTCGAGGCGGTGAGAAACGCCGAAGCGGTCGTGGAGCGGCTTCGTCAGCAGGCCGGCCCGCGTCGTCGCTCCCACGAGGGTGAATGGCGGCAGGTCCAGGGTCACGGTGCGCGCTCCGGCGCCCTGGCCGAGGACGACGGGCAAGGTGCGATCCTCCATCGCGGGGTAGAGCGTTTCCTCGATCGCCGCGTTCAGGCGGTGGATCTCATCGATGAAGAAGACGGAGTTGGGCTCCAGCGAGGTCAGGAACGCGGCGACGTCGCCCTTCTTCTCCAGAGCCGGCGCGGCCGTCTGCACCAAGCTGGTGCCGAGCTCAGCGGCGATGATGTGGGCGAGGCTGGTCTTGCCGAGGCCCGGGGGGCCGGACAGGAGAACGTGGTCGAGCGGCTCGCCGCGGCGCTTCGCGGCCTCGATGAAGACAGCGAGCTGATCCGTGACGCCCTTCTGGGCGACGAAGTCGGCCAGGCGCGGAGGGCGCAACGAGCGGTCGAGCTCATCGTCGGGACTCCCCGCACGCGCCTCCGCCATGGGCTCGGATTTTTCGGCTAATGCCCCGATCGACGGATCGGGAACGATCCCGGCACTGCGGGCAGCGCCCTGATCGGCCGTCATCGGTGCGCCCCGGAGGCGTCGCCCACCTTGCGAAGCGCCAAGCTGATCAAGTCTTCCGGCGACTCTCCTTCGACGCCGTCGAGCAGCCGATCCGCCTCGATCAGGGAGTAGCCCAGGCCGACGAGGCCGTCACGGGCAAGCAGACGCGGCTCGGGAACCCCGTCACCGGCCAGGGCCGGCGCGGCCTGCTCGAGCTCCCCGGCGACCTTCTCCCGCAGCTCGACGATCACCCGCTCAGCGGTGCGCTTACCGACCCCGGGCACCGCCTGAAAGCGCTTGTGGTCGCCGAGGGCGATCGCCTTCATCAGATCGCGCGGAGTTCCGCCCGAGAGGATCGCCATCGCGACCTTCGGGCCGACGCCGGAAACCGAGTTCAGGTGGAGGAACAGGTCGCGCTCCTCCTCGCTGGCGAAGCCGTAGAGGTGCATCGAGTCGTCGCGAACGACGAGCTGCGCGTGGAGCATCGCCCACTTTCCGTGCGCCGGCACGGATTTCAGGGTCTCGACCGAGACCGAGAGGCGATAGCCGACGCCACCGGTGTCGATCACCACGTGATCGGGCCGGCGAACCAGCACCTCGCCCGAGACGGACGCGATCATGCCGGCGCCCCCGTGGCGGCGCGCTCCCGAGCGGCGATTGAGCTCATCTGGCTGCCGTGACAGATGGCGATCGCCAAGGCGTCGGCGGCGTGGTCGGATTGCGGCGCGCGCGGCAAACCGAGCAGGCTGCCGACCATCTTCTGCACCTGTCTTTTGGCCGCGGCCCCGGAGCCGCAGACGGACATCTTGATCGCCTGTGGCGTGTAGTCGAAGCACGGGATCTGGTGCTCGGCCGCTGCCAGCATCGCCACGCCGCGGGCTTGCCCGACGCCGATCGCGGAGCGCACGTTCTTGCCGAAGTAGATGTCCTCCAGCGCGACAGCCGCCGGCTCGTGCCAGGCCATCAGCTCGACCAAGGCCTGATGGATCCGCTCCAGCCGCGCGCCCGGATCCATGCTGGCCGGCGCCTCGATCACGCCGCCGTCGATCGCGGTCATCGCGCGGCCGGCGAACCGGACCACGCCGAAGCCCGTGTTCGCCAAGCCCGGGTCGATGCCCATCACCACGATCACGCCTATTGATTCTGGCCCGACGCCCGGATGCCTCCCTGGACGGGCGCGTGAACGGGCCTACTGCGCCGCCTCAGCTTCTTCGAGGAGGTCGGCGGGGATGTCGAAGTTGGCGTGGACCTCGTCGACGTCGTCATGCTCGTCGAGGGCATCCATCAGCCGGAGCAGTCGCTTGGCCTCCACCGGATCGGATACCTCGATCACGTTCTGCGGTTCCATCGCCAGCTCCCAGGAGATGATCTCGACCCCCGACCCTTCGAGTGACTCGCGAACCGCGCCCAGGGCCGCAGGCTCGGCGACCACCTTCAGGACGTCGTCCTCCTCGACAACATCGTCGGCGCCGGCGTCGATGGCCCCGATCAGGTCGTCCTCCGAATAGCGCCCTCCGTCGACCAGAACGACGCCCTTCTTGTCGAACTGCCAGGCCACGGACCCGGGCTCCCCGAGGCTGCCCCCATGACGATCGAAGGCGTGGCGAACCTCGGAGCCGGTGCGGTTGCGATTGTCGGTCAGGGCATCGACCAGGAGCGCCGTCCCGGCGGGCCCGTAACCCTCATAGAGGACACGTTCGATCTCGCCCGCCTCGCCTTCGCCGGTGCCGCGATCGATCGCCCGCTGGATGTTGTCCTTGGGCATCGAGAACCCCTTTGCCTTCTCGACGGCGGCGGCCAGGGTGTGGTTGGCGCCGGTGTCTCCCCCGCCTTCGCGAGCAGCGACCGTGATCGCCCGAGCGAGCTTGGTGAACAGCTTGCCGCGCTTGGCGTCCGTCGCCGCCTTCCTGTGCTTGATCGATGCCCACTTGGAATGGCCGGCCATGGCGCCGAGTCTACGAACGCCACGGCAGCAAAAGCGCGCAACTTCGGCCCGGCGAGCGTGTTTCGAGGGCCAGCCCACGCATACGCCCGCGCCATCCAGCCAGGCCGCCGCGACAGGGACGGCGGTAAGGGATGCCGACGGGACACGAGGCCGCGACCGAGCCTGGAGGCTCGTGACGCGGCCTCATCTATCTCAGACCTTGAACTGGCCGTTCTCCTGGAGCAGCTCGCCGTCCATCTCGATCCGGCCGCCTTGGCGCAGGTCACAGACCAGGTCCGTGTGTACGGCGGACTCGTTCACACCGCCGGACTCGGGGTAGCTGGCGCCGACGGCCATGTGGACGGTGCCGCCGATCTTCTCGTCCAGCAGCACGTCGCGGGTGCCGCGGTCGATCCGGTAGTTGGTTCCGATCCCAAGCTCGCCGAGGCGCCGGGCCCCGTCGTCGGTGTCAATCAGGTCGATCAGGAACTGCTCGCCACGCTCGGCTGAGGCGTCGACGATGCGGCCCCCTTCGAAGCGGAAGCGGACGCCGGCCACCTCCCGGCCGCCGACCATCGCCGGCAGGTGAAAGCCCACCTCCCCCTCGACCGAGTCCTCGACCGGGCCGGTGAAGAACTCGCCGTCGGGCATGTTGCGATCGCCGAAACAGGGGATGAACGTCCGCGCCTCGACGCTCAGCCGGAGGTCGGTTCCCGGGGCCGTGATCCGGACCTCGGAGCGGCCGGTCGCCCACTCGGCCAAGCGCCGCGTCTGCTCGGACGCCTCCTTCCAGTTGCGAAGCGGGTCGCCTTGGTCCGCCAGGCACGCGCCAAAGTAGAAGTCCTCGAAGGCGCCGAGGCTCATCTCGGCGTCGGACGCATAGGCGTTCGTCGGAAAGATCGTGTAGACCCACCGGTGGCTGCCCTCAGCCGAGCGCTCCATGGTCCGCTTCATCAGCTCCCGTGTTGCCGCCTGCCGCCGGGTCTGGCGCTTCGGCTCCACCCCGAAGAGGGCGCGGGTATTGGTGTCCGCTCCGATTGCGATCCGGCAGTCGGCCTCGTTCGCCGCCCACTTGGACACCGGGGAGAGCCAGTCGAGCTGCGGGTCCGACGCGTGCTCGAAGTAGGCGGCCTGCTGCTCGTCGAACGTCATCGCCACCACTGGGTGGCCACCTGCCGCCAGAACCTCCTCGTATGTGGCCGCGATCAGCGGCTCAGCGGCCGTCGGGCCCTCGATCAGGCACGACTCGCCCTCGGATACCCGAGTCGAATAGTGAACCAGGATCTTCGCCAGGTTGGCAACGCGTGGGTCCCTCATGCGGTCCCCGTACCTTCATGCGCGTGCGACGCTCGCTCGCGGGCGCCGGTGGCGATTGCCATCAGCAGTGCGTGCATTCGCGAGTCGTCGGTCAGCTCGGGGTGAAACGCACAGGCCAGCAAGGTCCCCTGCCTTACCACCACCGGATGCCCGTCGATTCGCGCGAGCACTTCGACGGCGGGGCCGTGGTCGGCGATCCACGGCGCGCGGATGAACACCGCTCGCATCGGCTCCGGTCCCACGCCTTCGATCTCCAAGTCCGTCTCGAAGCTGGCGAGCTGGCGGCCGAAAGCGTTGCGGCGAGTCGTTGCGTCAAGCAGGCCCAGATGATCGCGGCCGAGCAGGATCATTCCCGCGCAGGTGCCCATGATCGGGCGCCCGGCGTCGTGATGGGCGTGAATCGCCGGCTCCAGCCCGTCTCGCGCGATCGCGCGTGAGATCGTGGTCGATTCACCGCCCGGGATCACCAGGGCATCAAGCTCGGCCAGCTCAGCGGTGGTCCGCACCTCGCGCGCGTCGGCGCCGAGCTCGCTCAGCATGGTTGCGTGGGCGGCGAAGTCGCCCTGACTGGCCAGGACGCCGACCTTGATCGGGTGGCTCGACTCCACGCGGAAGATCAGACGCCGCGGTGCTGGAGAAGCTCGCCGGCGGCGGCCAGCGTCGCGATGTCGTCACCCGGCATTGGCTCGCCCAGATCCTTGGACGCTGCGAGGACGCGCTCGGGGTCAGCCGCATGGGTTGTGGCTTCGACGATCGCGCGCGCACGGCGCTCCGGGTCGGACGACTTGAAGATGCCGGACCCGACGAAGTTGCCCTCGGCACCGAGCTGGATCGTCAGCGAGGCGTCCGCGGGGGTGGCGATGCCACCGGCGCAGAAGAGGGGGACCGGAAGCCAGCCGGACTCGGCCACCTCCTCGACCACGTGAAGCGGCGCCTGAAGGTCCTTTGCGGCGGCGGGAAGCTCAGCGGGTTCCATTGCCTGGAGGGCACGGATGCCGCCCACGATCCCCCGCAAATGGCGGACCGCCTCGACGATGTTGCCGGTACCGGCTTCCCCCTTCGAACGGATCATCGCGGCGCCCTCGGCGATCCGCCGAAGGGCCTCGCCGAGGTTCGTCGCGCCACAGACGAACGGAACTTCGAAGGCCTGCTTGTCGATGTGATTCGCCTCATCGGCCGGAGTCAGGACCTCGGACTCGTCGATGTAGTCGACCTCAAGCGCCTGGAGGATCTGAGCTTCGGCGAAATGCCCGATCCGGGCCTTCGCCATGACGGGAATCGATACGGCTTCCTTGATGCCCTCGATCATCTCCGGGTTGCTCATCCGGGCGACGCCCCCGTCCCGGCGGATGTCGGCCGGGACTCGCTCGAGCGCCATCACGGCACAGGCCCCGGCCTGCTCGGCGATCGCGGCTTCCTCGGCAGTGACCACGTCCATGATCACCCCGCCCTTCAGCATCTCGGCAAGGCCGCGCTTGACCCTGAATGTCGCCCGCTCGGTCATACCGAATCAAGGATAGTGACGCTTACGACCTGCCTCCCCGTAACGAACCCTCGCCCGACGGAAACGTAGGCGAAGCCGAGGCTTCCGGCGGAGTTGTCTCGCTACTTGAGCTTGAAGGCGCGGATCCGGTCCTTGAACGCGGCCTTGTCGCGGGAGTAGACCCCGTAGGCAAGCGCCTGGACCAGTGCGAGCAGCGAAGTGTTCGACTGGATGAACGACGGGCTGTTCGACGAAAAGTAGAGCGTCAGGTCGGAGTGCTCCCCGACCTCGGAGAGGGTGGCATCGGTGATCGCGAGGGTCGTGGCCCGGCGGTGCTTGGCGAGCTTCATGGCGCGAACGACGATCGGATGCGCGCGACCGGCGGAGAAGGCGATCACCAGCGCCCCCTCCTCGAGGCGGCTCAGACGGGTGATCGAGTCCTGGCGGGGGCTGGCGACCACTTCGGCGCGAATATCGAGCAGGGCGAGCAGGTGGCGCAAATAGCTTGCGAAGAAGGCGAGCTGATCCATCCCGACGATCATCACGCGGCTGGCGCCGGCCAGCGCGTTGACGCAGTCCTCCACCTGTTCGCGACTCAGGTTGCGAACCGTGTCCTCCAGGTCCCCGTGGTCGGCGGCCAGGGAGGCCTCGAACTCCGTGTGGTCGAAGTCAAAAAGCGAGGGCGCGGCGGCGCCCGTTTCGCCGGTCGTGGTTCGGTACTCCTCGATCGCCGCTTGCTGAAGCTCGGGGTAGCCCTCGAATCCCAGGGCCTGCGAGAACCGCACAACGGTCGAGGATGAGGTGTTCGCGCGCCTGGCGAGCTCTTCCGCGGTCTGAAACGCAGCCTCGTCGAGGTGGTCGACGATGTAGCGGGCGACGTCCTTCTGGGATCGGGAGAACTCGTCGAAGCGCTCGGTGATGAAGGCAGACAGCGTCTTGACGGTCTGCTTCTTCGCGGTTCGCCGGGTGGCGGTACCGTTGCGACGCGAAGTCGGGGCGGCGGCGGCGGGGCGGGTCTTCGTTGCGGTCTTGCTCACGGCGGGTCTTTTCGCCCCGGCCAGGAGTTTCCCTTCCGTGCGCCGCCTTGACGCGCGTCGGACTGGTCAGGGATGTGGTTGGATCCGGTTGATGGCCGGCGAGGACACCGTGCGCAAAGTGAACCGCGGCATGATCGCGTTCGACCTGGCCCTGGGCTCCGCCGCTCTCGCTGCGCCGAGCGCAACGCTCGCGGTTCTTGGACACGAGCGACCCTCCGAGGATGCTCGTCACTTGATCCGCCGCTGCGGCCCGATCTGGCTGACCTTTGCCGCGGCGCATGCCGTCGCGGAAGTGCGCGGGGAGCCCCGCGACTGGTGGGCGCTGGCGTGGCTACGTGGAACGGAGCTGGCAACGGACATCGTCTGGTCGCAATCCCCCGCGTTCTCTCGCCCCGGTGCGCGCGCCGGACTTTGGGTGGCCGGCGCTGCGAACCTGGCGATGGCCGCGGGATTCGGCTGGCTCGCTACGCGTCGGAGCTAACCGGCCGCGCGATCGGCTTTGAGCATTCCTTGAAGCCAACCTCCCGCGCGAGCGCGTAGCGCCGTTTCTGGCTCTGCTCAAGTTCGCCCTGAACGCGTTCGTAAGCCTGCGGATCCTCGTCCTCCGCCGCGGCCAGGCCCGCCTTCAGCTGAGCGATGCCGGCTTGCCGGGCGTCCAGGTACTTGGCAACCCGATCGACCAGGTCCGGCGGCGCCTGAAGCTCCGCGATCGCGTCCCGCTCCTCCTCGGCGACCGCGATCAAGGCGGCCATCAGCTCGGCCGCATCGGCGGCCGTGCGAGGCGTGCCGGTTTGCAGGTCGAGGAACTCCTGGTGGGCCTCCGCGCAGATCTCGTCGCCCTGCGACACGTACTCCTCGCGGCTCAAGTCGTCCGCGCAAGGCCCCAGGCCGAAGATTGCGGCGATCGCGACCAGGAGAGCGATCGCGATGAGGATCGCGGCCGCGATCCCGGTGCGGTTGGCCAGCGGGCTGTCATTCACGCCGTGGAGCCTATTCTGGGCCGATGCCCTATGGCGAGTTCGAAGGATTGCCGAGCACCCGCACGAGCCTGCGCGGGTTGACCCCGGCCGGGGACGAAGCGTGGCTGATCCGCGGGATCTCCCAGAAGCTCTACCGCTGCCCGGGATGCGGAAAGGCAATCGAGGTCGGGGCCGACCATGTGATTCTCCAGACCGTCCGGCGGATCGGCGGCACCGAGCATCAGCACTGGCATCGCACGTGCGCCGAGGATGGCCCGATCCTCGAGCTGCGGGGCCTGCGCGCCGTCAGCGCCATGGAGTCCACGCGCGGCCGGCTGACCGAGCGCAGCCGCCAGCGCCCGGGCCGCCGGCGCCGCGACCTGCGACGCGGTCGCTAGGAGTCGAGCTGAAGCAAGCCGGGGCGTTCCTCGTGGTCGACCTGGAGCGTCGTGTGATCCAGGCCATACTCAACCCGCAGCATCTCTCCCAGTTCGAGCCGGCGCTGGTGGCAATCGTCGTCGTGCTCGACGATGACGTGAGCGGACAGGGCGGGAAAGCCGGAGGTGATCGTCCAGATGTGTAGGTCGTGGACCTCGACGACGCCCTCCACCGCCGCCATCCGCTCTCCGATCGTGCGTGCGTCGAGCCCCTCGGGAGCCACCTCCATGAGGACACGTCCGGAGTCACGGATCACCCCCCAGGCGCTGGCGAGGATGAGCAGGCCCACCACGATGGAGACGATCGGATCCGCCTCGAGCCAGTCCGTCGCCAGGATGACCCCGGCGGCGACGATCACACCGACCGACGCCAGCAGATCGGCGAGAACGTGCCGGTAAGCCGCCTGCATGTTCAGGCTCTTGCCGGCCGCTCGCATCAGGATGCGGGCGGCCAGCAGGTTCACCCCCAGTCCCAGCGCGGCGATCGCGAGCATCGGCCCGGCGTCGACGTCGGGGGGGTCCGGCAGGCGACCCACCGCCTCATAGAAGATCCAGGCCGAGATCGCGACCAGCGCGATCCCGTTCACCAGGGCGGCCAGGATCTCGGCCCGCTGAAAGCCGAACGTGCGGGTGTCGCTCGTGGGGCGGCCCGCAAGCCAAACGGCCACCAGGGCAAGCAGCAGGGATGCGCTGTCGGACAGCATGTGCCCGGCATCGGCGATCAGGGCCAGGCTGCCGGTCAGGATGCCGCCGGCCAGCTCGGCGACCGCGAATACGGCGGTCAGCACCAGGACAAGGGTCAAGCGCCGCCGGCTGTCGGCACGGTTCAAATCACCGGCGTGGTGGTGGCCGCTGTGCCCCAAACCAAGCTCCTTACGACGAGGCGGCGGCGACCGAGAGCTCGGGCTCGCCCGCCAGGAGCCTGATCACCGCAGCCTCGGACTCGCGCTCATAGCGCTCCTTCAGCGGGGCCTGGGTTGCGCGAAGCTCGTCGCCGTCCACGGGACAAGGGTACGGGCAATCGGCCGATGGGCGGCGGCGGCGGCGTCCGCCTGGATGCCCATCATCACGGGCATGCGCCGAGTCAATCTCGCATCACCCGACTTCGAGTACGACTCCGGCGATCCACCCGGGTTCAGAGCCGGGATGTATCGCTTCGGTCCCGACCTTGCCGCCGCACAGCTTGGCGCGACCGTCTACGAGATCCCGCCGGGGGAGGCGGTCTGCCCCTACCACTACGAATACGCCGAGGAGGAATGGCTGATCGTGCTGGAAGGCACCCCTTCGGTGCGCTCCCCTGCGGGCGTGGACGAGCTCAAGCCCTGGGATGCGGTCTGCTTTCCGGTCGGGCCCGACGGGGCGCATCAGATCCGCAACGACAGCGACGAGCGCTCGCGGGTGTTGATGTTCTCGACCGTGTCGTATCCCGCCGCCACCGTCTACCCCGACAGCGACAAGATCGGGATCTGGACCGGCAACAAGGACGACGACCTGCTAGTCGAGCGCTCGAGCGGCGTCGATTACTTCAAGGGGGAGGCGAACTCGTGAGTCGAGCTCCCGGCCACAAGGCGCTGTGCTGGATCTACGGATTGGCGGCACTCGGCGCGCTGATCGCAACCTGGTCTCAGAACATCAGGTTCTTCCTGGAGGATGACAACGGCGGCCTTGTGGGGTTCGTCGAGGACAGCTACGCGAACGCGGCGTCGTCGTCGATCACCAACGACCTCATCTTCATGCTGATCGTGGCCCTTGTGCTGATGCTTGTCGAGGCGCGGCGCCTGGGGATCCGGCACGTGTGGGTTTACCTGGTGCTGTCGTTCACAATCGCGATCAGCGTCGCGTTCCCGCTGTTCCTCCTGGCGCGGGAGCGGAAGCTTGCTGAACTGGAGAACCTGTAGTAGTCAGTCAGTCCCCTGAGAGATGCGTCAGGAGAGATCGCGGGACCTAGCCTGGGACGCGGGTAGGCCTTGGCGTCACCCCGTCCAAACGCCTGAGCGCTAGCTCGGCGATACTGCGCAGGCGATGTCGCGGGAGAACGAGGAACTGGCCCGTCGCGCCTACGAGGCGCTGCAGCGCGACGACATCGAGGCTTTCCTGGCCTTTGTGGACCCCGAGGTCGAATGGCACTCGCTCGTTCTCGAAGTCGAGGGAGTGCGGCACGGGCACAAGGGAGTCCGAGGATGGTGGCGTGGCCTGCGGAGCGCCTTTCCGGAGTGGAATCCGTCGCTCGTGAATGTCCGGTCGCACGGAAACCACGTCGTGATCCACGCCCACGCCACTGGACGCGGCGCCGCCAGCGGCGTTGGAATCGACAACGACTTCTGGCAGGTCGTCGAGATCCGCGATGGACTCGTGGTTCGATATCGAGCCGTGCGCACCGAGCGCGAAGCCCTCGAAGCCGCCGGGCTGTCGGAGTAGGCGAACGGCGTCCGCCGGTCACTGGGGCGGTGTCCGGGCCGCGAGCTCTAAAGAACGACGGCCTATAGGGTGGAAGCTCGGCGAATCGATCAAGGGAGAGAGCATGGCGATTTTGATGATCCACGACGCCCCCGGCGGCACGCAGGAGCAGTACGAGGAGGTCGGCGCCCGGGTGGCCCAGAGCGGGGCTTTCGATTCGCTAAGCGATTGGCAGACCGACGGAATCCTTAGCCACGCCGCTGGTCCGACCGACGACGGCTGGCGGGTGGTCGATGTCTGGGAGTCCGAAGAGGCTTTCCAGCGCTTCGGCGAGAAGATCGGCCCCGTCCTACAAGACGTCGGGTTCCCAGGCGAGCCGAAGGTCTTTCCGCTCCACAACTTCGTCAAGTAAGACGGGGCGGTCAGTCGGACCCCTCCTGCGCCACCGTGTGGGCGCCAAGGCCGCGCCCGGAGAGGTGCTCGTTTCGAGCACCGTCAAAGACTTGGTCGTTGGGTCGGGGATCGAGTTCGAGGACCGCGGATTGCACTCCCTAAAGGGAGTGCCGGGCGATTGGCGCCTCTACGCTGTGACCGGCGTCTGAGTCGCTACCCGGCCGCTCCTGCTTCGCGCGAGAAGCGAAAGTCACGTCCGGAAAAGAGAGGCCTGCGATCAACGAGACCGACCGCAAAGCTACGAAACCGGAGGTCACAGGTTCAAATCCTGTCGGGCGCGCTTCGGTCGTGCTCAGTTCCGGCTCTACCAAGCCAAAGGGCCGTCACCGCAACCTTCGCCCCGCGAAGTCGTTGACGGCGGCTCACGAGTTCGTGCCTGTGATGACCATCGCGCAACCATCGCGCGGACATACGGGCCTGAGATATGCCGAGTCACCCTCTTCCGGCGCTGGCTCATCAAGGAACGGCACTCCGGTACGAGCAGCCCGGGATCTGGATACGGCTGTTCTGCCGTAGCTGTGATGGTTCAAGCGGGCGTAGACTCGATCGCCTTATGACCGGGAACGATGGCCTGGTTGGACGTCAGCGGGAGCTCGCCGAGCTGCACGCATTCCTCGGGGCGGCGGGCGCCGGCGAAGGCGGTCTTCTGCTGGTGGCAGGTGAGGCTGGCGTGGGAAAGACGGCGCTCGTCGACCAGGCGCTGCAGGCAGCTTCGCTTGCGATCCTGCGCGGCTCGGGCAGCGAGGACTCGACCACCCCGTATGGGCCCCTGGTACAGGCGCTGCGGGCATATCTGCGCCGCACCCCCGCGGGCTTGGCGGGCTCGGGCCCAATGGAGCGCCTCCTCGCGATTCTCATGCCCGAGCTCGGCCGAACGGGAAACGCGACTGACCGGGCGACGCTCGTCGAGGCGATTCGGTGGGCGTTCGCCACCGCTGCGGCCGACCAGCCGGCGGCCGTGGTCCTCGACGACCTGCAATGGGCGGACGAGACCACACTCGCGCTGCTCCCGGCGCTCGTTGCCGGCCTCAAAGGGGAGGCGCTGGCGCTGATCGGCGTCTACCGCAGCGACGAAGTACTGCGGGGGCATCAGCTCCGGCGCGCGCGAACCGAGCTGCGTCGCGGCGGCCGGTTGCGCGAGCTGAGTGTCGAGCCTCTCGATGCGAGAGCGACGGCAACACTTTGCGAGAATCTGCTCGGCGAACCGGTTGGCCCGTCGCTGACGCGGGCGATCTTCGATCGCACCCAGGGCCTGCCGTTCTTCATCGAGGAGCTCCTCGCGGCGCTTGCTGCCGAGGACGCCTTGCGCGCGGGCCCCAACGGCCTCGACCTCGGTGCGATCGAGGAGATGCCGATCCCGGACACCGTCAGGGAGGCGGTGCTGGTCCGCCTCGACCGACTTGATGATGCCGCCCGCAGCGCGGTCGAGGTCGCCGCCGCGATCGGCACCCGCTTCCCGTGCGAGCTGGTCACCGCCCTCGATCCCGAGGCGGAGCTGGATCAGGCGATCGCACGCGGGTTCGTGGTCGAACTCGGTGCGCACGAAGCCGCGTTCCGCCACGCGCTCGCGCGGGAGGCCACCTACGGCGAGCTGCCGTGGGGACGGCGCCGCGAGCTCCATCGAGCGATCGCCGAGTGGTGGGAGGCGCGCGGCGCGCCGTCGACGAAAGTCGCCGAGCACTGGCTGGCGGCCCGGGAGCTCGAGCGGGCGCTGCCAACGCTCGTCGCCGCGGTGGGCGAGTCGTGCCGGATGCATGCCTACCGCGACGCGCTGCGAACTGGGCGCAAGGCGCTCGAGATCTGGCCGGAAGGCGTGGACGAGGAGGAGCGGCTCGCACTACTCACGCAACTCGGCGAGTGCGCCGAGCTCTCAGCCGACCTGCCTGAGGCGCTCAAGGCCTGGCGCGAGGTCGCCGACGCCCACCGAGCCGCCGGCGAGATGCTCGGGCTGGCTCGCATCCAGAGCCGTCTCGCGAGAGCCTACGAGCTCGAGTGCCAGTGGGACGCCGCGCTCGCCGCCCGCCAGGAGGCTGCCCGCGCGTTCGACGTGACCGGGTCGCCAGGCCATGCGGCCGCGGAGTTGCTTGCGGCCGCGGGACACGTCCAGGCTGCGGGCCGGTTCTCCTCCGCCCTTGAGCTGATCAACACGGCGCGCGACAGCGCTCGCCAGGCCGATCGCAAGGATCTTGAGGCGCGGGCGCTCGGGCTCGAGGGCCAGGTCCTCGCCAAGGCCGGCCGGGCCGAGCAGGCCCTCACCGTTGCCCGTGAGGGCCTTTCGCTCGCGCTCGCCGCGGAGCAGGTTGCGGCCGCCGCCGAGTGCTACGACCGGGTCGGCATGGTCTTCAGCGAGACCGCGGAGTACGCTGACGCGCTGGATGCGTTCGCCGAGGCCACGGGCTTCTGTTCGACACACGGCGAGACCGCGCGCCAGCAGGGCTGCCTCGCGTGCGTCGCGTGGCTCACCCAGAAGACTGGCGAGTGGGACCGGTCGATCGAAGTATCGCGCGAGTTGCTTGACGATCCCGAGGCGCCCCGCAACGCCCATCTCGCCGCCCGCTGGCAGCTCGGGACGATTGAGGTCCTACGCGGCAACACCAAGCGCGGTCGGCGGCTGCTCGAACGGGCTAACGCCGATGCTGAGCGCACCGCCAGCCTCGACGCCTTGGTGGAAACGACCTGCGCCCTGGCAAGGGCCGATGAGGACGAGGGTGCGCGCGAGGGCGCGCTCGCGGGCGCCCAGCGCGTGATCGAGCTCTCGCGAGGCGAAGGCAACAGCGAGGGTGCGCCGACCTCGAGCATCGCGCCCTGCCTCCGCTGGGTCTCGACCCTGTTTGCCACGGCTGAGGATCGGGCCCGAGTCGCCGCCTGCGCCGAGGTACTGGCGCGGGCGGTCGATCCGTCGTCCCACCGTGAGGCGCTCGCGGCGCTCTCGCATGCGCTCGGTGAGCTGGCGCTCCTCGACGGCGCTCCCGAGGACGCCGCGCGGCACCTGACGCAGGCGCTCGAGCTACAGCGCGAGCTCGGCCTCCCCTTCGACCGGGCCGAGACGCAGCTGCGGGCGGGCGCTGCGCTTGCGGCCGCCGGAGAGCAGGAGCTGGGGGTCGAGCGCCTCGTCGAGGGCTACCGAGCGGCGCGCAAGCTCGGCGCCAAGCCCCTCGCC
>JALZKA010000026.1 GCA_030859475.1 Actinomycetota bacterium | reverse complement strand
GGTTCGGGGTAGCGGATCGCGCGGCCCTCGGCCATCACCGCGAGCGCCTCCCGCGCCTGGCCCACCTGATCGAGGTTGACGGCGGTGAGCCGTCGAAGACGCTCCAGGAGGCGGAGGGGATCTTGCGTGCGCTCGCCCAGGCGGGGGCGCGGCGCGACGACGGCGTGCTCGCCTTCGGGGGTGGGGTCGTGGGCGATCTGGCGGGATTCTGCGCCGCCACCTATCAGCGCGGGATTCCCGTCGTCCAGGCGCCGAGCACCCTGGTCGCCCAGGTGGATTCCGCGTACGGCGGGAAGACGGGCGTCGATCTGCCGGAAGCCAAGAACTACGCGGGCGCCTACCACATGCCGCACGCCGTGCTGGCCGACCCCACGGTGCTGGCGACCCTCCCCGGCGAGGAGCTGGGGGCGGGGTTCGCCGAGGTCGTCAAGACGGCGCTGATCGCGGGCGGGCCGCTGTGGGACCGGGTGTGGGCGCTCGACGTGCTCGGGCCCGGTGAGCTCGGCGAAGTCGTGTTCGCCTGCGCCCGCACGAAGATCGACATCGTGTCAGCGGACGAGCGCGACGCTTCCCGAAGGCAGGTGCTTAACCTGGGACACTCGGTCGGTCACGCGATCGAAGCCGCGACGTCGTACGGGCGCTACCGCCACGGCGAGGCCGTCGGGCTGGGGATGCTCGCGGCGCTACGCCTCTCAGGCGCGGATGGATTGCGCGCTGAGGTCTCGGACCTCCTCGCTAGGCATGGCTTGCCGACTACGCTGGATCCCGCGATCGCCGCCGGGGATGTGATGGCCGCGCTCGACCGCGACAAGAAGGCGGACGCGCAAGGAGTCCCATTCGTGCTCGTGGAGGGACCCGGGAACGTCGTCGCCGGAAAGCGGCTCGACGGCGCTAGTGTGCGCGCGGCCGTGGAGGACCTGAGGCAAGAGGCATGAGCCCCACGACCCGCAATCGCGTCGAGGTGCTGCACGGGGTCAACCTGGACCAGCTCGGGCGGCGTGACCCCGCGATCTACGGTGCCTACAACCTGACGGAGCTGGAGCACCGCATCCGCGGCTGGGCGCGCGAGCTGGCGCTCGAGGTGCGGTTCTTCCAGTCGAACCACGAGGGCGAGCTGATCGAGCACCTGCACCGCCTGCCCGAGACCGCCGACGCGATCGTGATCAACGCCGGAGCCTGGACGCACTACAGCTGGGCCCTGCGCGACGCGCTCGATCTCACCGGCGTGCCGGCGGTCGAGGTCCATATCTCCGACGTCCAAGCGCGCGAGGCGTGGCGGCGCTTCAGCGTGTTCGACGGAGTCGTCTTGGATGCGGTCTCGGGCAAGGGCCAGGAGGGCTACCGGGAGGCGATGGTCCGCCTGGCGCGCGAGCTTGGAGTCTGAAGGTGGCGACCCGTGCCGATCGCTTGGCGGAGCTGGTCGCGGAAGCGGAGCTGGACAGCCTGATCGTCGGAGACCTGGTTCGTCCCGGGGACTCCGGCCCCGACGCGATCGCGTCGGTCCGCTGGCTCACCGGCTTCAGTGGCACCTCGGGCCTTGCGATCGTGGGAGCCGGACGGCGGGAGTTCTTGACCGACTCCAGGTACACCGAGCGGGCCGCAGCGGAGGTGCCAGCCGAGTTCGAGCGGACGACCTTGAAGGGCCGGCTGGTGCCGGAGCTTGCGAAGCACCTGTCCGGCCGGGTCGGGTTCGACGACTCGCAAACGAGCGTGCGGACTCTCGCCAAGCTGCGCGAGGCGGCAGCCGACGGGGTCGAGCTGGTGCCGACGACGGGGCTGGTCGGAAGCCTTCGTCGCGCGAAGGACGCCCGCGAGGTCGAGGCGATCGCAGCCGCGTCGGGGCTCGCGGACGGAGTTTTCGAGATGCTGGCGGAGCGGAACCTCAAGGGGCGCACCGAGCGTGAAGTCAAGCTGGTGGCGGAGGCCCGGATACGCGAGCTCGGCGCCGAGCCTTCGTTTCCGACGATCGTCGCGTCCGGCCCGAACGGCGCCCTCCCGCATGCGGAGGCTTCGGATCGTGAGATCGGCGAGGGCGAGCTGGTGGTGATCGATATGGGGGCAAAGCTCGACGGCTACTGCTCCGACGGCACGCGGACGTTCGCATGCGGCGAAGTGACGGGCGAGGAACGCGAGGTCTACGAAGTCGTCCGGCGTGCCCAGCAGGAGAGCCTGGATGCCCTCCACGTGGGACTGAGCGGGTCCGAGGCGGACGCTGTTTCACGCATCGTGATCGAGGAGGCTGGCTATGGGGACTACTACGGCCACGGCCTTGGCCACGGGGTGGGCTTGGAGGTGCACGAAGCGCCGCGCCTCGGCAAGACCTCCGACGACGTGCTCGCGGCTGGAGACGTGGTCACGGTGGAGCCCGGCGTCTACCTGCCGGGGCGGTTCGGCGTCCGTATCGAGGACCTGGTTGCGATCACCGAGGATGGCCTGCGGAACCTGAGCGGAACGGCGAAGGAGCTGCGGATCGTCTCTAGCTAGTCGACGAACCGAACGATTTCGCAGTTGCCGGGGAACCCTTTGTCTTTTCGCTGACCAAAGCAGGTGTCGCGCCCGGGCCCGGGCAGGAAATGGTCGATGCCCGCTCCACCGATGAGGGTGTCGTCGCCACCCGCGCCGTAGACGCCGTCCCGCGCCGGACCACCTACGAGCCGATCGTCACCCGGGCCACCACGCAGCGTGTCGACGTGCGAACGGCCGACGATCCGATCATTGCCGCTCCCGCCGTAGACACGGTCACTGCCGCCGGCATTGCCCTTCGCGCCGGTAAAGGAATCGTCGCCGCCCCGCAGGTACGCGACGGAGCTACCGCGTTCGATCACCACATCATCCGAGCCGCTGGTGCCGTTGAAATACGAGGCGTACGCAATGGCAGGCACGCCCAGCGCTGCCACAACGGCTAGGGTCCACCACGCGAGCGCCTTGGTGTGCATAGATGCATGATAAGGCGAACTTTGCGCTTCAGGCGCCACCGGCTAGTGACGCGGGGAGCCTCCGGCCGCCCTACACTCGGTGAGGTGGCCGGGGACCTGACAGCCAGCAGATGGAGTGCGATCGGGGCGCGCGGCTCCGTCGCGCTCGCGATTACGACGCTGGTCGCGCTTGTCCCGGCGCTGGCCTTCGATTCCGGCGACGGCCTCGGACCGATCGTCGAGCCTGACACGGCATACGCCGCCGCGGACGCGCCGTGCAGCGGGGCCCCGATGCCGGAGCCGGATCGTGTGATCACCGGTGGGTTCGGGCGCAATCTCGAGGGCTCGTACGTGATGTTGCCGTTCGACGTCCCGGCGGGCACCGATGCGATCCGCGTGAAGTACTGCCACGACCAGCCGCTGCTGACGACCGTCCCTGGCACGGACCAGCTCAATAAGCACACCCTCGACATGGGCGTCTACGACGCTCGCGTCACAGGTGACGCGCAGTGGGACGAAGGCGAGTTCCGGGGCTGGGGAGGCTCGTCGCGCAAAGACGTCACGCTCTCGCCCGAGGGCTCGATCGACCCCGACCCGGCGCCGGTCGCGACCACCGAAACGACGGTCGGCTACCGGCCGGGCCCGATCGAGCCCGGGCAATGGGCGATCGAGCTGGGCGTCGCAGCGGTGGGCACCGAGCTCCTGACAGAGGATGGGCGGGTCGAGTGGCGGGTCGAGATCGACCTGATCGACGATCCGGCCTTCGCCGACGACCCGTACGCGCCCGTGCCCTACGACGAAACGCCCGCTGCCGCCGATCCGGGCTGGTACGCCGGTGATTTCCACGTCCACGCGCGCCACTCGGCTCCCGGCGACGCGACGATGCGCGAGACGTTCGACTATGCGTTCGCGCCGTTCGGCGCGGGCGCGGGCCTCGACTTCATCACGCTCTCCGATTACGTCACGGATCGCTCTTGGGGCGAGATCGGCGCCTTCCAGGCGGACTACCCGGGCAAGCTGATCGTGCGCTCCAGCGAGGTCATCACCTATCGCGGCCACGTCAACAACCACGGCGGGGGCGAGTACGTCGACTACCGTACGGGGGCGGTTTATGAGGCGCAGCTGGGCGGCTCCGGCCAATCGCGTCAGCTCACCGGCGTCGAGCAGGTTCGCGCCCCGCAGCCGGCGAGCCGGATCTTGACCGACATCCATGACGGCGGCGGCTGGAACAAGCTCAACCACGTCGAGACGTTCCCTTCCGAGATCCCGACGTTCGGCAATCTCTGTCGCGGCTGCTCCTGGGAGTACTCCGACGCCGAGACGGATTACTCGATCGTCGACGCGATCGAGGTCGCGACCGGGCCGGCGGGGCTCGAGGTCGCGCAGATAGACCCGGGCCCGAACCCGTTCACCCCGCTGGCGCTTCAGTTCTACGAGCGCGCACTCGACGTGGGCGGCGCGAACCGGAACCGGATCGCGGCCGTCGGCTCCTCCGACAGCCACAACGCGGGCTCTCCCGACGATCCGCTGACGCAATCGCCGATCGGGACGGCGCAAACCGTCGTGCGCGCCGACGAGTTGTCCGAGCAGGGGATCGCTGAAGGCATCGCCCAACAGCACTCCTACGTGAAGATCTGGGGCTCGGACGGTCCCGACCTGCGCTTCACGGCGTCGGCGCCGGGAATCGCGGAGACCGCGATCATGGGCGACACGGTCGCGGCGAGCCAGGCAACGCTCACCGCTCGGGTTCTGGGCCTCGACCGCGCGCGGGCGGCGCGCGCGGGCGCCTACACACTGCTCGTGACGCGCGACGGCGCGCCGTTCCTGGCCTTGCCGATGCCGGTGGGCGATGAGTTCGAGTACAGCTTCCCGAGCCTGGGCGCGCCATCCCGCTACTCCCTTGTGGTCATGAGGATCACCGCCGGCGCTTCGGTCGAGGCCATCTCGAGCCCGATCTGGGTCGATCCTGCGGGGGATCCCGAGAGCCCGGCGCCGCCATCTCCGCCGCCGCCGCCTCCACCTCCGCCCGCGACGTGCGCGGAGGCCGCACCCGTGGTTCTGACTCCCGGCGACGACGCGTTCGTCGGCACGCCGGCGTCCGACTGGGTGCGTGGTCGCCGGGGCGACGATTCGCTGCGCGGGCGCGGCGGTGATGACTGCCTGGCCGGGGGCCGCGGGCGCGATCGCGTGCTCGGAGGCCACGGCCGAGACCGCCTGCGCGGTGGACGGGGCGCGGACGTGATCCGGGCCCGCGACGGCGAGCGCGACATGGTGCGCTGCGGCAGGGGGCGGAAGGACCGCGCGGTCGTTGACGCGCGGGACCGGGTCAGGGGCTGCGAGCTGGTGCGGCTACCGAACTAGGTCGACTGCGTCGTCAAGCGACTCCGCGAAGGAGACGAGGAGCTTGACCGTGCCCTCGAGGTCATCCAGGTCGACCATCTCGACCGGCGAGTGCATGTAGCGGAGGGGAACCGAGACGAGGCCGGTCGGAATCCCGGAGCGGGAGATCTGGATCGCGTCGGCGTCGGTCCCGGTCCGGTTTCCGGAGCCGGAGATCGTATGGTCGATGCCCTCGCGCTCCGCGGTCTCGGCCAGCAGCTCGAAGACCTTTGGCGAGAGGGTCGAGCCGCGTCCGATTACCGGCCCCGTGCCGAAGTGGTGGCTTCCCTCCTGATTCTCGTCGATCCCCGGAGCGTCCGTGGCGTGGGTGACATCGACGGCCACGGCAAGCGTCGGCCGCAGCTCGAACGCCGCCGTTCGGGCGCCGTAAAGGCCGATCTCCTCTTGCGCGTTCGCGACCGCCGCGACGCGTCCCTTGAGCTTGCCGTTCTCGTGGCATCGCCGCGCGACTTCGAGTGCGACGTAAGAGCCAAGGCGGTTGTCCATCGACCGTGAGACGAGGCGGCTGCCCTGCACGGGCATCGGCTCTCCGGCGATCACGACGGGATCGCCGATTCGAACGAGCTTGCGGGCGGCATCCTCGTCGATGGCGCCGATGTCGATGTGGAGGCCCTTGAGCTCGACGACCTTCTTACGTTGTTCCTCTTCCAGCAAGTGGATCGGCTTGCGGCCGCAGACGCCGAGCACGGCTCCTGCCTTAGTCGCGATCTCCACGCGCTGCCCGATCAGGATCTGAGGGTCCCAGCCGCCGATCGGATTGAACCAGATGAAGCCCTTGTCGTCGATGTGCGTGACGACCAGGCCGATCTCGTCCAGGTGCCCTGCGATCGCGAGGACGGGCTCGGCGTCCGCTTCCCCCACCAGGGCCATCGACGATCCCAAGCCATCGGCCCGCACGTCCCCGAATGAGGCGGCCGCGCGCCACACCTTGCTCGCGGGGGCTTCGTAGCCGGAAGGGGCGGGTACGCGGAGGAGCTCATCGAGGAGCTTGGGGATCTCAGTCATGCCCGCAGTATCGCGATTTCGCCGGGCTTCAGGTCCCGTCTCGGCTCAGTCGGCGCGCCAACCACTCGGCGCGAGTGGTTTCATGGGTGCTCCCTGCGGTAACGGGATTCGTGAGCGAACGAAAGGAGTCACCGTGCACGCGGATGAGCAGATTCACGGCGATGAGAGCTACGTGGCCGAGCAGGAGCGGGCGGCCGCCGAGGAGGCGCTGGCCGTCGGCGGCGGCCCGCCACGAGACGACGCGGCCGACGAATCGGAGCGCGCCCTCGTCGAGGCGGGCCAGGGCGAGTCCGAGGGTTTCGAGCTTGCGGAACAGGACCTGATCGCCAACGCGTCCCACGAGGCCGACTCCACGCCCGACCCGCTGCACCTGGCCGGCGAGCCGGAGGGCGCAGAGCCGCTGGGCGAGTACGGGGAAGCTGACACCGAGGGAACGGAGGACGCCTAACGAATCGCCTCGTAGGCGATCAGGGCAGAGGCGACCACCGTTTCTCGGGTGAGCCGGCTTAGCCCTGGGCGCGGATCCAGCTGCGGCGCACGAAGCCCATGCGCACACGCTGGGGATGGTTGCCGACCGGAATGGTCTTGATCTCCCTACCCGTCCGGTAGGAGATGACCGAGATCGTGTCCGTACCGGACCAGGACACCAGGCAGCGGGTGCCGTCACTGGTCGTTGTCGCCCAATACGGCTTCAGGCCCAGCTTCAAGAGCCTGTACCTGAACGTCCTGCGGTTCACCATCGCCACGTAGTCGGACATCGTGCCCGCCACGCAAAGCTTGGAGCCCCTGCCGCTCATCGCGATGCCGTGGTGGGCAGAGTCGAGCAGGTATTCCTCGCGTGGCGTGTCCGGAACGAGGTTGGGCAGGTTTGCCACCCGCAGGACCTTGTCGCGCCGCAAGCTGTACTCGACGAATCCGTGAAAGAACGAGACCTGGAGGTAGACCTTCCGCTCGTTCCGTGAAAGCGCCATCGGCCTGACCGCGGCGCTCATGTTCGGATAGCCCGCCTCGGCCAGCTTCTGGCCCATGTCGATCCGCTTCAGGATCTTGTTGTCACTGGCGCGGACGACCTGGAAGTAGCGCTCGCCCTTGGTCGAGTCAAGGATCGGCACGGCTTCGTTGTCGGCCGGCGTGTAGACCATCCCGATCGAGGCGTGGAAGATCTTCTTGCCGTTCTCCGAATAGGTGTTCTCGTGAGGCGAGTCGCCCGAGGCGAAGCGGCCGACCTCCTGCCCCGTCCTGACATTGAGGATGTGGACGACGTTCCCGGTCGAGGCCGAGACCGCAACATGCCTGCCGTCGGGCGAGATCGCCATGTGGTCCGAGCGCTGGCCATCGACAACGAAGCGCCAAACGATCTCCCGGGTCCGAAGGTTGATCCCGACCACGTCGGCGAGGCTGGGCCGGGACGCGATCAGCAGGCGCCCGTCGTGGGTCGTGTACATGTCGTCGACGTACTGGTCGTTCCCCTCGCCGACAAGCATCCGGATCGCCAGGAAGTAGCCCAGGCGCACGGGGTCGGTCAGGATCTCCGCCATGCGCTCGTCGATGTCGGGGATCACGTTGATCTGTGTGATCCGGCTGTATTTTCGCTGCGGGCGAATCACCTCGACGGTGCCCTCCCAGTTCGAGCCCGCGAAGATCACTTCCTTGCGCTCGCCGGCGTCGGCAGCAGGGACCAGGGCCAGGCAGAGCGCAGCGGCGGCAACCAAAGCCGTGGCAGGCGCCAGCCGCCCGGGGATTCGGTCTCGTGCGATCACGCCCGCAACGGTACAGGCGTACCGCCGGGCGGCGCAAGGAACAACCGCGCGGACCGCATCCCTCGCGAATCCGCGTAGCCTGACGGCATGGCCAAGCCCGTTTCGCCAGAGACCCTCGCCCGGTTCAAGGAGGGGTTCGAGTGCTGGAACCGCGACGAGCTCGATCTCATGCAGGGAATGTACGCGGAGGAGGGGGTGTTTGACCTCTCTGCGGTGTTCCCGGACGCCGAGCCCATACAAGGGCACCAGAACATGCGTCGCTACTGGATCGAGATGCAGGACACATGGGCCGGGATTCGCACCGACCCGCTGGAGGCGTTCGATCTCGGGGGCGGGCTTTACGTGGTCGATCTGCGCCTTCGGGGGCAAGGCCAGCAAAGCGGCGTCGATGTCGATCAGCGCTTCGCCATGCTCTACACGATCCGCACTGAAGACGAGAAGATCGTTCGCGCTCAGCTCTTTCCGGACGTGGCGGCTGCGATCTCGGCCGCCGAATCATCCCGGTCGCAGGCTGCCGGCGGCTAGCCTCTTCGCCCGCGTGATCTCAACAAACCAGTTCAAGAACGGCGCCCACATCGAGGTGGACGGTCAGATCTACCGGATCGTGGACTTCCAACATGTGAAGCCCGGCAAGGGTGGCGCCTTCGTGAGAACCAAGCTGAAGCGCGCGGCCGACGGCGGTGTGGTCGACAAGACGTTTCGAGCGGGAGAGAAGTTCCGGCCCGTGCGCACCGAGACGCGACGCATGCAGTACCTCTACGAGTCCGGGGACACCTCGGTGTTCATGGATGTCGACACCTATGAGCAGTTCGAGATCCCGACCGAGACGGCCGGGGAGGACATGCGCTGGATCCGGCCCAACGACACCGTCGAGATCCTCTACGTGGACGAACGGCCGTCCGGCGTCCAGGTGGCGAGCGCGGTCGACCTGGAGGTCGCCAAGACGGACCCCGGGCTGAAGGGGGACACGGCGTCAGGCGGCGGGACCAAGCCGGCCACGTTGGAAACCGGCGTCGAGGTCCACGTGCCACTCTTCATCAACGAGGGCGAGAAGGTGCGGGTCGACACGCGTTCCGGCGAGTACGTATCCAGGGCCTAAACTCGCGCTGATGCGCAGATCAGACCAGCGCCGCGCCGCGGTGTTCGCGACTTACCAGCGCCGGGTCACCGGCCGGCCGCTCGACGAGCTCCTCGCCGGCTGTCGCGATTTCACGCGCGAGCTGGCCGAAGGGACGGAGGCGCGGCTCGCTGAACTGGATGATGAGATCGCGCAGCTTTCCCGCGGCTGGGCGCTCAACCGGATCGCGCCCCTGGAGCTCAGCATCATGCGGGTGGCACTGTTCGAGATGCACCATCGCGACGACGTCCCCGTCGAGGTCGCGGTGGATGAGGCGGTCAACCTCGCGCAGGAGTTCTGCGGCGCGGACGCTCCCGACTACGTGAACGGGATCCTGGGCAGCGCCGCGCGACAAATCGGGGTGAGTGGGTGACGGATTTCAAGGCGATGACGGCGCGGTTGAACGAGATCGCAGGCGAGCTTCGCGACGATGAGGTGGGCGACGAGCGCGCCGAAGAGCTGGCGCGGGAGGCGGCCGAGCTGGTCGGCCGGGCCGGTAACGAGATCGAACGCGCGCTGCGGGAAGCCGCCTCCGGGGAGTAGGCGTGAGCGCCTATCCGGACGGGCTCCGGGAGCTCGTCGACGAGTACCTGTCTCGCCTCCGCTTCTCGGGCGAGCCGGCCACGGAAGGCCTCGCTGACGCGATGCGTTATTCGCTGCTGGCGGGCGGTAAACGGGTCCGGCCGGTCCTTTGCCTCGCCAGCGCGCGGTCGGCCGGCCTCGAGCCCGCCGCCGTGCTCCCCGCGGCAGCGGCGATCGAGCTGATTCACACGTACTCGCTGATTCACGACGACCTGCCGGCAATGGATGACGACGACCTGCGCCGCGGCCGGGAAACCTCGCACGTCCGGTTCGGCGAGGACGTGGCCATCCTGGCGGGGGATGGCCTGTTCGCGGAGGCGATCAATCACTTCCTGGCGAATCAGGAGGGCGAGCCGGTCCACATAACCGCGGCGCTTCGCTGCCTGGCCTCGGCGACCGGGGTCGGCGGGATGGTCGGAGGCCAGTACATCGACATAGCCGACGACGGCCGTTTGAATGCCGAGTCGCTGCGAAAGCTCCACGAGCTGAAGACCGGCAAGCTGATCGCGGCAAGCGTCCTGGTTCCCCAACTGCTCTCCGGTGCGGGCGAGGCTGCGACAATGCCGTACAGGCGTTACGCCGACGAGCTGGGCGTGCTGTTTCAGATCGTTGACGACATCCTCGACGTAACCGGCTCCGACGCCGAGCTGGGCAAGCCACATGGATCTGACGAGCGACACGGCAAGGTCACGTACGTCTCCCTCTACGGCCTCGAGCGGGCACACGAGCTGGCGGCAGAATCGCACGCGGCAGCCCGGGATGCGCTGGACTCGATCAACGGCGACACGACCGAGCTTGAGCTGATCACGGACTTCATCCGCACTAGACAGACATGACCGACAAACCCACCCGGTTCCTCGATGGCATCGACGGCCCCTCCGACCTGAGGGGGCTCGACGACGACCAGCTCACCCTCCTCGCCCAGGAGGTCCGCGAGGAGATCATCGACACGATCGGCGAGATCGGCGGCCACTTCGGGGCGAACCTCGGGACCTGCGAGCTGGCAACCGTCCTGCACGCGCTGCTGGACTCGCCCCGCGACAAGGTCCTCTGGGACGTCGGCCACCAGGCCTATCCGCACAAGATCCTCACGGGACGGCGCGACCGCCTTGGAACCATCCGCCAGTACGAAGGCCTGGCCCCGTTTTGCTCGATCCCGGAGTCCGAGCACGACATCATGGGCGCGGGTCACGCCTCGACGTCGATCGGCTACGCGGTCGGGCTGAAGGAGGCGATGCGCAAGGGAATCGGCGAGGATGGCAAGGTCGTGGCCGTGATCGGCGACGGCGCGCTGACCGGCGGCGTCGCCTTCGAGGCGCTGCACAACGCCGGTGGGCTCCAGACGCCGATCGTGATCGTCTTGAACGACAACGGCATGTCCATCTCGCCGAACGTTGGGGCGCTTTCGCGCTACTTCAACTCGGTGCGGCTGAATCGCAGGCTCTTCCATGCCCGGGAGGACGTCGAGTCGCGCCTGACCCGGCTGCCCCTCGGGCTGGGCCGGCGCATCGAACGCCTGGGCCCGGAGATCAAGTCGGCGATCAAGGCCTACTGGGCGCCGGGGTTGATCTTCGAAGAGCTGGATCTGGCATACGTCGGCGTAGTGGACGGTCACGACGTTCCCAGCCTCCGGCATGCGCTCGCCGAGGCGCTGGAGGCCGACCGCCCCGTGGTGGTCCACATCCATACCGTCAAGGGCAAAGGCTTCGCCCCGGCGGAGGAAGGCGGCCTGGAGGGGATGGAGAAGTGGCATGCCGCCAAGCCCGGCTCGATTATCGACCGGGCGCCCGCGCCGAAGAAGGCGCCGCTTGCCCGGCCGGAGTACCAGGACGCGAAGCCTCCAGCGGAACCCACCGACGACGTCCCGCCGGCGCCCACACCACCCGCCGTGCCGCCGCAGTACACACAGGTCTTCGCCGATGCCCTGGTGGCGGAAGCCCGGCGCGACCCGGCCGTCATCGGCATCACCGCCGCGATGGCGGGGGGAACCGGCCTCCAGAAGCTCATGGACGAGCTGCCCGACCAGTACTACGACGTCGGGATCGCCGAGCAGGACGCGGTCCTGATGGCGTCGGGCATGGCCTTACAGGGCGCGAAACCGGTGTGCGCGATCTACTCGACGTTCCTCCAGCGCGCCTACGACCAGATCATCCACGACGTCTGCCTTCAGGAGCTGGACGTGACGTTCGCGATGGACCGCGCCGGGCTGGTCGGCGACGACGGCCCGACCCACCACGGCGCTTTCGACGTCTCGTACTTCCGCCTGGTCCCGAACGTGGTCGTCATGGCTCCCCGGGACGAGGCGCAACTCGTTCACATGCTGCGCACCGCCATCGACCACCGCGGGGCTGTCGCCCTGCGCTACCCGCGCGGCGCCGCGATCGGCGTACCGCTCCCCGAAGCCCCGCAGGTAATCCCGATCGGCACGGGGGAGACCCTCCGGCCCGGTGAGCGGGTCGCACTGGTCGGATATGGCTACGGGGTCAAAATCGCCCTTGACGCCGCCAACGAACTGGCCGAGCATGGCATCAGCGCCACCGTCGCCGACGCCCGCTTCGCGAAGCCGCTCGACACGGAGTTGATCCACGGGCTGGCCGCGGGTCACGAGCTGTTGGTGACGATCGAGGACAACGTCGTGATGGGCGGCTTCGGATCCGCCGTCCTGGAGCACCTCGAGGACACGCTGGGCCCTGACCCGACCAGGGCCCGCGTACTGCGCGTCGGCTTGCCCGACCGCTACGTGACCCACGGCAAGCCCGCGCTGCTTCACGAAGAGGTGGGCCTGACGGGCGCAGCGGTGTGCGATCGAGTGCTGGGCGCGCTGCACGCGCGCCAGTCCGCTTCGCGGTAGCGCTGGACGCCGCTAGCTCGGCTTCGGCGCGCGGGTGAGAGCGTCGCTTGCTTCGCCCTCGCTGGCCGCTTTCGCCACCGAACGTCCCTCGCTGCGGCCTATGAAACGCCGCGCGGGACGTTCGGCGCGTCCGGATCGGTTTGCTCCGGTACCGGAACTTCATCCCGCAACGGGTGTTGCGAATCAATGAAGGTCACGGGACAACCGAAGGAGGCGCAATGCGCAAGGAGTTCCTCGTCGGGGTAGCCATCTTTTCCGCTCTCGCCATCGGCGGGACGGCGGTGGCCCACGAGATCGAGCACGACAGCACGGTCACGGTGAGCTACGCGCCGCAGGCCGACGAGTTCAGAGGCAAGGTCACCTCGCCGAGAGAGAGGTGCGTGCCGGGCCGGACGGTGAGGATTCTCCGCGTCGAGGATGACGGCAGCAAGACCTTGGTTGGGAAGGGCACGACCGGGGAGAACGGCTTCTATGCGATCGGCTACGACGTGCCTGAAAGGGGCAAGTACCGGGCACGTGTGACTCGCGAGGTCCTACGAGACACCAAGAGGCACACCCACGTGTGCGCGCCTGACAGCTCGCCCACGATCACGGTCACGGTTGCGGGACCGCCTGCTAGCTGACGCGCCTCTACGACATGCCCTACTCGTCGAGCCCGGCGGCTTCGAGGGCCTTTGAGACGTTCCCGTGCATGCGCATGCCGGTGATCTCGCCACCGTGGACACCGTCGAACGTCCCTCGCTGCGCGCTATGGAGGGCCGCGCGGGACGTTCGGTGGACTCGGGGGGCTTGGCTCGCCCCCGGGCGCGGGGCCTTTGAGGCAGCGACGCCGCCGGCGGCGGCGAACGCGATCGCGAGCCATTCGATTACTGCGAGCGCGACTCAGGCCCCCGACCACACGGGACCGGGTTCCGTCGCTGTGTTCCCTTAGGTGATACTGCGGGCGATGTCGCAGGAGAACGTTGAGCTCATGGCCGTGGTGATCGCAGCGTTGAACCGGCGGGATGTCCAAGCCGTCGATGAGTTCTTCGACGAGGAGGTCGAGTGGCGACCCGCCCGGTCGGCGGGCGGGGGCGCTGGAGGGCGCCGTCTACCGTCGCAAGAGCGGAATGGCCCAGTACATGAAGGACGTGGACAGCGGATTCGCCGGCTTGCGCTTCGACGTGCAAAGCATCGAAGGGCTTGGTCCTGACCGGGTCTTCTACCGCGGGCGAATAACCGCTCGCGGAAGTGCGAGCGGCGTCCCGCTCGATGAGCCGATCTGGGGGCTTTGGGAGCTTCGCGACGGAAAGCTGTTTCGGGGCGCCGGGTTTCTCAGCGAGGCTGAAGCTCTCAAAGCCGCCGGGCTGCGGGAGTAGGTCTCAGTCAGTCAACCCAAACGAAACGCCCCGCACTTGGCGGGGCGTCTCTGGGTACAGGGAGGAGATATGTGTTTTGGAGGTAGGTCGGTGTTTACTGGGCGCCGCGTGGCACGCTGAACCGCGTTGAGGCGGTCAGCGCCACCTGAGTGGCGCCAATGCCGACCAAAAGAATTGCGGGAGTCCAGCTCCCCGTGATCGCGCCGATGACGAGGCCCGCGACGACCGCGAAGCCGGCCAGCGCGTAGTCATATGCAGCGTGGGCCGATAGCGGAATCGTCCGCCGCGGACCCGGGATCTGAAGAGCGAGATAGAGAAGCATGCCGCCCACCACAAGGCAGGTGATCACGGCCGCGGGCGCCAAGTCGAACATGAAGGGAGCGGTCATCACCAGCGGCGCCGCCAGGGTTTCGATTCCCGCATGGATCGAAAGGGGGATGTGTCTCGACAAGGTCATCTCCCCACCTACGGTACGAACGTATGTGCGATGCATGTGTGATGGCGGTCACATATGGGTCATTCTGTATAAGCGGATAGGGTCGATTACGGTTGAGGGGTGAAGTGGACGGCTCACAACGTCAGGCTGGGCGAGGAGTACGCCTTGGGTGAGCCGACCGTGGGAGCCGCGGAGCTGATGGATGCGCGTGTCGTACAGCTTGCGAGTGACCTATTGGGGCCGTTGGACGGGCTCCGGGTTCTCGATCTGGCTTGCCTCGAAGGGCTGTACGGGCTAGAACTCGCCATGCACGGCGCGAGCGTTGTGGCGACGGAAGGACGAGAGGTGAACGCTGAGCGGGTTCGCTTTGCTGCGGAGCGTCTGAGGCCGCAGGACTTCAGGCTCGAGATTGCGGACGTCCGAGACCTCTCGCCTGAGACGACTGGAACCTTCGATCTCGTCCTTTGCCTCGGCATCCTCTATCACCTAGGCGCTGAGGACGCGGTACGTCTTGCTCAGGCCGTGGCGGATTGCACGGAGCGGGTTGCGTTCTTTCGCACGGCCGTTGGCCTGTCCGACTCCGCGAGCTTCAGCGGATACCGGGGCTTTGACTACCCCGAGCCGGAAACGGCGTGGTCGAGCATGGGGAACCGTACGAGCTTTTGGCCGACGCGGGCCAGTCTCCTGAACCTCCTGCTCGACGTGGGCTTTACATCGGTCATGGAAGTCGTCGGCCCGCCTGTGTTGGAGATTGACGGAGCGCCTGACGGGACTTTCCTCGTGGCGATGAAGGGGAACCCCGTCGAGGTGCGAGCGGCACCGCCAAAGGCAGCTACGGAACTGCGGGGGGAGCGCTGGCCTGAGCGCACATCGTTTGAGCCTCATCCTGCCCAGCGTCGTGGCTGGCAAAGCAAGAAGCGCTATTGGCAGCGAAAGACACGGCGGGCCTGACTACTCAGGAGCCAGGGTCGGCTCAAGTTCCCTTGAAGGGCCTGCGCCAGATGTGCCACACGGTCGCGGAGATGGTCGCCATCGGGCGAGATTTGATCAGGGGAGTTTCTACAGAGATGACCCATATGTGATGGCGGTCACACTGATGATCGCCAATTTGCTCGTCTCCATCGCTACTTTCCACGGAGGATGGCTGTTCGATGAGCCGCAAACGGGCAGATAGCGTGATCGCCGGCCGCGGCCTGACCCGGTCGCGCGCCAGCGCGGCCATGGCGATTCGCGCGGGTCGCGTCCGGATCGGCAGCGGTGGCCAGCGGGTGCAGAAGCCGAGCGAATTGATCGACCCCCTGGCTGAGCTCAGCTTGACCGAAGGTCGCGATTACGTTTCGCGTGCCGGCATCAAGCTCGCCAACGCGCTTGATCGGCTGGAGCTCGACGTCAACGGCCGGGAATGCCTTGACGTCGGTGCCGCGACCGGCGGCTTCACGGACTGCCTGCTCCAGCGCGGGGCAGCCGCCGTGGTCGCGCTGGACGTCGCTCACGGCCAGCTCGACTGGGGGATTCGCAACGACGCCAGGGTCCACGTGATCGAGCGGCTCAACGCGCGGGACCTGCGCCCGGCGGATTTGCCCTACGCCCCGGGGTTGGCGACGCTCGACGTCTCGTTCATCGCGATCGCGAAGGTGCTGCCGGCCGTCGTGGCGACGCTGGCTCCGGACGCCGACCTGCTGGCGATGGTGAAGCCCCAATTCGAACTGGGGCAAAACCGGGTCAAGGGCGGCGTCGTTCGCCTCGCAGCGGAGCGGCGCGAGGCGCTCCTGAAAGTGGCCGCCGCCGCGGCTGACCTCGGGCTGGCGATCCACGGTTTCGCGTCTTCCGAGCTGCCCGGTCCGAAGGGGAACGAGGAAACGTTCCTGTGGTGCTCCAGCCGCGGTGGCGGACTGGATGCCGAGGGCGTTGCAGCCGCTGCGCGCGAGGTTGAACCGTGAGGTGGGTCAGATGAGCTCGCGGCGCGTGTCGATCCTCAGCCACACCCAGCCGGAGCAAACGGGTGGGGCTCTGCGCCTGGCCGTGACCGCTGCCGCCGACCTGGGGTGCGAGCTGGTCGCCACGGAAGCCGAGCGGGTCAAGCACGGGGCCGCGGCGGACGGGCTCGGGGTCCTCGCGGAGGACTCGCCCGACCCGGACGTCTGCCTGGTGTTGGGCGGCGACGGCACGATCCTGAAGGCGCTCCGCATGTACGCCGACACCGAGGTTCCCGTGCTCGGGATCAACTATGGAACGGTCGGGTTCTTGGCGGCAGCCGACCGCGAGGACGTCGCGGACGGGGTGCGGCGGGCCCTTGAGGGCGATTTCGACGTCATGGCATTGCCGGGCCTCGAGGTTGGCGCCGCGACCGCCTCCCTGATTGCGCTCAATGACGCGTCCTTTCACCGGCGTCCTCACGGCAGGGTCGCCGAGCTCGCCTTCCGCCTCGGTGGCGAAGAGGTCGGGCACGTTCGCTGCGATGGCCTGGTGGCGGCTACGCCGGCCGGCTCCACCGGATACAACCTGGCCAACCAGGGGCCGATCCTGGCCTGGGGTGTTCGCGGCTACGTCGTCAGCTTCATCGCCCCTCATACCCTGACCGCGCGACCCCTCGTCGTCGCGCCCGACGACGTGCTGTTCGTGCGTAATGCCGCGGGGCGGGAGCCCGTCGACCTCGTTGTCGACGGCGAGCATGTGGCGGAACTCGAATCGGGCGACGAGACGGAGATTCGCTTCCGGGAGGGAGTCGGGCGCCTGGCACAGGCGCCGGGCGCCAACTTCTACCATCGCATCCAGGAAAAGTTCGGCTCGCTCGCGCGCTAGGCCGATCGCGCCTCAGCCGATTCCGAGCGGCTTCGTCGCCGGGCCGTTCAAGACCGCTCCGCTCGCGTCGAAGCGGGAGCCATGGCACGGGCAGTCCCAGGTCGAATCGCCCGAGTTCCAGTTGAGGACGCAGCCGAGGTGCGTGCAGCGTGGATTGTCCTGGCCGGGTTGAAGGCGCCGCAGCAGGTGGATCCCCGTGTCGAACCCTTCCTTGGCGACGGTCGGCAACGTCGCGCGAATGTTCAGCCGCGTCGGGTTGAACGTCCTGGCGGAGTCGTCCGGGGCGCCAACGAGCATCTCGGTCAGCAGCTCCGCCGTCCCGAGGCCCGCGGCAATTCCCCACTTCGAAAAGCCGGTCCCGACGAGAATCCGGGGCCACGGTGGGCCCAGCGGCCCGATCATCGGTAACCCATCCGGGCTCATCAAGTCGTGCGCCGACCATCGGTGCGTGATCGCGTCAACCTCGAAGCGCTCGCGCGCCCAGTCGATCAGCCGGGAGTAGCTGTCGGCGCCGTCTCCGTGGCCGACCTTGTGGCCCTCGCCGCCGACGATCAGGCGACGAGCACCGGATGCGTCCACATGTGAGCGAATCGAGCGGGTGCGACTCCCGGTGCCCAGGTACATGCCGCGCGGCGCGTCAACACCTTCGGCGGCCACCGCATAGGACATCTGCGGATGAAGGCGCGCGAAGAACGCACCGCGGTCGAGCACCGGCATGTGGGTGGCAAGGACGACGTCGCGCGCCTCCAGGGTGGAGCCGTTCTCCAGTTCCAAGTGGCAGGGATCACCATGCGAGACGCTCAGGACCCTGCTCTGCTCGTGGAGCCGGGCGCCGGCTCCCGCCGCGGCCTTCGCGATCCCCCAGGTGAGGGCCGCCGAGTCAAGCTGAATCTGGTCGTCGAGCCGCACCGCGATGCGGACGTCGAACGGCAGGCCTGTGTCCGACGTGAGCTGGACAGGAAGGCCCGCCGCCTCGGCTGCCTCGCCCTCCGCCTCGACGTCGGCGATCGCTTCGTCGTCCTCCGTATAGAGGTAGTTCGCCGCGTGTTCGAGCCCGCACTCGATCGCATGACCCTTGACCAGGGATCCGGCCAGCTCCAGCCCTGCGAGGTTGAGAGCGGCATATGCGCGGGCGGCCTCGGGGCCGGCGTGGCGGGAGATCTGTGAGTAGGACTGCTCATGGAGGGCGGTGACCTTGGCGGTCGAGTGCCCCGTCACCGCGCCGCCGATGGACCGGCCCTCGACCAATACGACGGACGCGCCGCGCGTCGCCAGGAAGAGGGCGGTGCCCGCCCCGACGATGCCGCCGCCCACGACCGCGACGTCCGCCTTCACGTGGCCGGTGAGAGGTGGGTACGCGCTGGGCCGCCGCTGGTCAAGCCACAGAGATTCGCCCTTGCCGGGCAGCTCAGCCATGGCCGATGTGTACCCGAAATCCGGGCCGCAAGTTGCCGAGGGGACAATCCGTCGGCCCCGACCGCTATTAGGTAGACGGTAGATGTTGATGAGCGGCGTAAGCCGCGAAACATGCGTGGCCCGCCGGAGGCTGGATTTTGCTGCACGAACTCCGAATCGAGAACCTGCTCCTGATCGAGCGGGCCGAGCTACGCCTGGGGCCTGGCCTGAACGCGATCACCGGCGAGACCGGGGCGGGCAAGACGATCCTGGCGCATTCCCTGAACTTGCTGATGGGGGGACGGGCCCGAGCCCAGATCGTCAGGCCCGGGGCAGGCGAGGCGTACGTCGAAGGCGTCTTTGACCTCCCGCCGGGCCTCTTCGAGGACCCCGAGCTCGCCGAGCTCTCGGAACGGCTTCCGGAGGAGGCGACGGACCTCGTCCTCGCCCGCCGGGTCGCGGCCACCGGCCGCACGAGCGCCTACGTTCAAGGCCGATCCGCGAACGTCGCCGATCTGCGGCTCCTCGGCTCCCGCATGCTGTCTTTCTACGGGCAGCATGAGCACCGGCGCTTGACGCTCGGCTCGGCGCAGGTCGATGTCCTGGACGGGTACGTCGGCCCCGAGCACCTCGGCCTCCGTGCCCGCTACGAGGCCGCCTATGACGAGGCCAAGGCCCTGGAGCGTCAAGTCGCGGCGTTGCGCGATCGCGAGGGCAGCCGGGAGCGTGACCTGGATCTGATGCGCTTCGAGCTGGAAGAAATCGAAGCCGCCGATCCCGGCGAGGAAGAGCGGGAGGCGCTCGGCTCCGAGCGGGAGCGGTTGCGAAACGCCGAATCTCTGCGTGACGCGGCCACCGCCGCCCTGGCGGGCATCGCGGGCACCGACGACGAGGGGGGCGCAGCGGCTCTCCTGGCCGCGTCGGAGTCCGCGCTCGCCGCCCTATCCGGCGTCGACCGGAACTTGGACAGCATCGGGGAGCGGATTTCCGCGGCTGGACTGGAGCTTTCAGACCTGGCCAGCGAGCTTCGCTCCTACGGGGATCAAGTCGAGGCGGAGCCCGGTCGGCTGGAGCAGGTCGAGGAGCGGCTGGCTGCGATCGAGCGGCTCGAACGCAAGCACGGAGGCACGCTCGCGTCGGTGTTCGATCACGCCGAGTTCTGTCGCGCCGAGATCCAGCGCCTTCAGAATGCAGCCGAGCTCGAAGGTGAGCTGGAAAAGCGAATCGGGGACGCGCGTGAGCGCAGCGCCAAGCTCGCAGCGGATCTGAGCGCGGCGCGAAGGAAGGCCGCGCCGGGACTCGAGCGGGCCGTGGCAAACGCGCTGGCGGGCCTTTCGATGGACGGCGCCCGCCTGGAGGTCACGTTGGCAGCGCGGCGGGACGGCGGCCTGACCCGGTCAGGCGCGGAGTCGGTCGAGCTCGCGGTCGCGACCAACCCCGGTATGCCGGCGTCACCCCTTCGCGACGCCGCGTCGGGCGGCGAGCTCTCGCGGATCATGCTGGCGCTCTGCGGTCTCGGCGGGGCGGCGGCGGACGGCGCGACACGGGTCTTCGACGAGATCGACGCCGGGGTCGGTGGCACCACCGCACGCGCCGTCGGCGAGCGCCTGCGCGAGCTCGCGGGAAGCGGTCAGGTGCTGTGCATCACGCACCTCCCCCAGGTCGCCTCAATGGCTGATGCCCACTTCCGCATCAGCAAGCACCGGGCGGGTGAGGCCACCGTGGCGTCCGTGGAGTCGGTGGTGGGCGATGAGCTGGTCGCTGAGATCGTACGAATGCTGGGCGCGGAGTCGGGTGACGAGGCCGCCACCACCCATGCGCGCGAGCTTCTTGCGGCATGAGGGCGCGAC